>JAESUN010000137.1 GCA_016763045.1 Opitutaceae bacterium
GTTGGCGGAATTCATCCGTAAAAAGCGGTGTTTTGTTCCCGGCTGACCATTGAGCAAAGAGTTTTTCGTGCAGACTGTGTTGTCCCGTAAGACTATTTCCGGAGAGGAGAGGGACTCGAAGCCTGATAGAGGTTTCGGGTGCAAGATTTTCGACCTGTTGTTCGGATACGACCTTTTGTTGACCGTAGAGATTGATAGGGCAAACGGGGTCCGAGGGGTAATAGGGGGGATTTTCCCCATCAAAGACTTGTTCGCTGGAAAGATGAATGAGTCGAGCGCCGAGGTGGTGAGATACTTTGGCCAACGTTTCCGGGAGAGTGATGTTGATCGCTCTGGAGAGGACAGGGTCTTTTTCGCAGGCAGCGGGATCTGAAATAGCGGCCGCATTGACGATGGCATCTGGGAAAAATGTAAGGGCCAGAGCAGTTGTTTTATGCTCATCCTGTAAATCGAGGCGGTGGAGCTGATCGAGCCCGGGGATCTCTTGGTCCCAGGAAAAAGCAGTGCCCAGGACTTCATGTCCCCTTCGTTTGGCGACGAGGGCGACATTTGAGCCGACGAGTCCAGATGCGCCTGTCAGGAGAATTTTCATAGAAGAGTCTGGAGTTTCGGTTTTAAGGAGAAAGTCGCTCGATTTTCCATTGTCCCTTGGGATCTCGAGTGTAGCGAAGACGATCATGGAGGCGACTGGACTGGCCCTGCCAGAATTCGATGCTGGATGGGTTGACGCGATAGCCGCCCCAAAAAGGAGGCAATGGGATAGTTTTGCCCCGATATTTCTCCATGAGTTCGGCAATTCTTTTTTCCAGAGTGGTCCGATCTGGAAGAACCTGGCTTTGATAGGAGGCCCAGGCGCCCAGTTGGCTGCCAATGGGGCGACTATAGAAATAGGCTTCGGTTTCTTCCCGGGATACTTTGGTGGCGGTTCCCCTTATCTCGATCTGGCGTTCTAGAGGAAGCCAGGGGAATAAGAGGGAAACGTTTGGGTTTTGCTCGATTTGCTGCCCTTTTCGGCTGCTGTAATTGGTGTAGAAAACAAAACCACTAGAGCTGAATTCTTTGAGGAGAACGGTTCGGGTCGCGGGGTGCCCCTTTTCGCCGACAGTTGCGAGGACCATGGCATTGGGCTCAGGAATATTTACGCTAACAGCGTCTCCAAACCATTTTTTAAACTGCGTGAAAGGGTCTGGATCGATGTCGGATTTTTTCAGCCCTGCCAATTGGTAATCACGTCGCATATCTGCCACTTTTACCTTAGTTCCTTTGAAAAATTTCCAAAGAGGGAGGGCAAAGGGGATGTAAAAAAGGTAGGAAGCAACTTTACTGCGGGTGTGAGGGCGCATTTTAATAATCTATCCAGATAGATTTATTCTCGGGAGAGGGCCAGAATCAAATCACTTCTCTCCGGCATAAAAATGGATGAATTGATCCATTGGGAGTCTGTGAAAGGCTGAAATCAAGGCTTCTCGACTGATTTTGGTTTTTCAGAGGACTTGCTTTTCTGGTGCGAACGGGTTCCTTACAACAGAAATACCCCGTTTGAACCTGCTTTTTCGTCGGCACTTCAGGGTTGTCTCGCCTGCGACGATAGTTACGTTGGTCGGTTTATACACTTATCAAACAACCTTATTAGATACTTTTTGTTGTCATCTCAGCCTTGTTTTCAAGTGAACAGGAACTTCCTAGAAAGAAGGTAAGAGACAATCGTAAACATCATGCCCAAGAATCTCAGTGAATTATCAGGACGGAAAGGGATTGTTGACAGCCTCTTTGAACAGATGGGTCAAGCAGCTCTGGAAGACGGAACACCGTCTAAGGAAGAGCTGAACAAGTTAGCCGATGATTTTTTAATTGGGAAGGCGAATACTTATGGGGCGGTGACGTTTTACGATTTCATGAAGCCCGAAAACAAGGGTAAGAAGGTCTATATCTGCAATGGATCGGCCTGTTTATGTGCGGGGAAGCAGGAATCGGTCAAAACGGAGCTGCAAAAGCATTTTAAAGAGGAGGAGATCGGGCATATGACCTGTCTGGGGCGTTGCCATGAAAATGCGGCCTTTCACATTGATGGGCGCAATTATTCGGGCAAGGCGATCGATGAAGTCAGCGCAGTGCTCGCTAAGGAAGAAAAAGTATCGAGTGATTCGTATGAAGTAAGGTCGCATGGCATTGCGGTTCTGACGAAGGAATACGATAAGAAGGAACTCTTTCATCTGTTACGAAATGCGTTGCGGCGGGATTCGATGGATATTCTGGATGAAATCAAAACATCCGGTCTTCGGGGTCGGGGTGGAGCCGGGTTTCCGATGGGTTTTAAGTTGGAATCTTGCCGAAATACAGAGAGCGATACGAAATTTATCATCTGTAATGCGGATGAGGGTGATCCAGGCGCTTATTCGGATAGGTATTTGATGGAGGAAAGACCATTGGCGGTGCTTTTCGGAATGATGATGGCAGGGTATGCTACTGGCGCGAGCTGGGGTATTTTATATATCCGTGCGGAATACCCAGAATCAGTAACAATTATCGAGTCTGCCATTGAAGAGCTAAGGTACGAAAATTTACTGGGTGAAGATATCCAGGGATCAGGCTTTGATTTTGATTTTAAAATCATCAAGGCACAGGGCGCTTACATCTGCGGAGAGGAAACGGCGCTCATTAATTCGATTGAGGGGCAGCGGCCAGAAGTGCGCACGCGGCCTCCTTATCCGACACAGGATGGATTGTTTGGAAAACCAACTGCAGTGAACAATGTGGAGACCTTGGCTGGATTGTTGTACATCATTCAACATGGAGGCAGCGCCTATAAGGCGATTGGCACAGAGCGATCATCAGGCACAAAACTTGTTTGTCTCGATAGCTTTTTTAATCGTCCTGGAATCGTCGAAGTGGATATGGGGACGTCTCTTTCGGAGGTCGTCTATACCTGTGGAGATGGATTTAAGGAACCGGTTAAGGCGTTGCATATAGGTGGTCCTCTGGGAGGAATCATCCCTCTGCCCAAGATCGAAGAGCTTACAGTCGATTTCGAATCCTTTGCGAAGGGTGGATTTTTGCTCGGACATGCTTCTGTGGTGAGTCTGCCGGCTTCTTTCTCATTGATGGAGTATATCAATCATCTCTTTGATTTTGCTTCCTATGAGAGTTGCGGGAAGTGCTTCCCTTGCCGCTTAGGGACAAAAAGAGCGCATGAACTGACGGAAGCCAGCTTGAAGAACGGGGTGAAAATCGACCGAGAACTTTTTGATGATCTTTTGCATACCCTTGCAGCGGGATCACTCTGTGCTCACGGAGGAGGCATCCCGCTTCCGGTTAGGAATGCGATGGAATATTTTAACGAAGAACTGACTGCCTACTTCAATTAAAAGGACAATCATGAGTAAGACAGCATACATCAATGACAGGCCTTTTGAGATCAAAGAGGGAGAGACTATCTTATCTTTCATGCGACGGCATAAAGGGGAGGATTCAGTCCCGACGCTTTGTGATGCGCCCAATCTAGATCCGTTCGGTTCTTGCCGGGTTTGCAGTGTGGATGTGGCTTTGGAAAAAGAGGGTAAGACAAAGGCGATGGCGTCTTGTCATACACCGATCATGGAGGGCAGTTTTATTTATCCAGATTCGGATAATATTACCCGACTGAGAAAAAACATCATCGAGTTGGTTCTGACGGATCATCCTCTGGAATGTTTAACCTGTGAGGTGAATGGAAACTGCGAACTGCAAACGGTTGCGGCGAGGGTAGGAATCACAGAAGTGAGGTATCCCAAGGGAGAAACGCATACGGATAGGGAGAAGGATAAGAGTCATCCCTATATGACGTCCGATCTTTCCAAGTGTATTAATTGCTACCGCTGTGTTCGAGCCTGTGATGAAGTGCAGGGTGAGTTTGTGTTGAGCATGGCTGGGCGTGGTTTTGACAGCCATATCATTAAGGGAATGGATGAGTCCTTTATGGATTCGGATTGTGTCAGTTGCGGTGCATGTGCTCAGGCTTGTCCGACGTCTGCTATTTCAGATGTTTTCATGTCGAAGTCGATTCAGTCTACCGAAAAGACGCGCACCATTTGTACGTATTGTGGAGTCGGATGTAACTTGGATGTGGCGACCCGTAATGGAGAGATTCTTTCCATACAGGCGCCTTATGATGCGGAGGTGAACGAAGGACATACCTGTCTGAAGGGGAGATATGCGTTTAAGTTCTACAACCATGAGGATCGATTGACTTCTCCTCTGATCAAACGCAATGGGACGTTTGAAAAAGTAACTTGGGATGAAGCATACGACTTCATCGCGAATAAGCTTTCTGGGTTTAAGGACGAATTTGGACCCGACTCAATCGCGGGAATTTCATCTGCTCGGTGCACAAATGAAGAAAACTATCTGATGCAGAAGTTTATTCGCGCGGTGATCGGAACGAACAATATCGATGGATGTGCCCGGGTTTGCCATTCTCCGACAGCGCTTGGAATGCAAAGAACTTTCGGAACAGGAGCTGCCACCAATTCCATTGATGACTTAAAGGCCACCAATAGTATTTTGGTGATAGGGGCGAACCCTACGGATGGGCATCCCGTAACGGGCGCAAAAATGAAACAATTTGCGATGAAGGGGCAAAACACCTCTATCGTTATCGACCCGA
>JAESUN010000138.1 GCA_016763045.1 Opitutaceae bacterium
CCACTTTGCCGTTTTGAGTTCTTTTAGCATTCTAATTGCTTTCATAGCGTTTCAGGAATTTTACTTAAGACATAACGAGGAGTGGATACAAGAGAAGAAGTCGAGGGGCGACGGTAGAAGTTGTATCATCCTCGTCCGTCGACTGCTTCAAAACTGGGAAAATATGCCAGTCGATCATCGTCCTTTTGCCTAAGGTGTGAATCCAGTGGCCGCTCGATTAGCGGCCAGCTAAAATGATTTACGGGATCTTCTTTTCGTAAAAATTTGTCGGATAAACAGTATGAACAAGACAATACCCAATGGGATTGAAGTCCATATCCAGATAGATATTGTTTAGCTTCGGCCTTTTCGCGTCACAGTCTAACCTTACAAACCTGTATGAGTCCGAATAAAGAAGTTCGATTTCACCGACTATCTTCGATGATATTTTTTGGCCGATATACGCATCCGTTACAGATAACTTACTTATGTATATAGAAGAAATATCTACGATATCAGACGGCCAATAATCAGGCTTTCGAAATGACACAATCACGCCAGCAACGAGTTTAGCATTATCAAAAATCGATACGAATTCACACTTACCGTATCTGGCCGACAAACCTTCAACCGATAATTCATCTAACGGCCACAATTCTTCTTTGCGTTTTATCAAGCGATTTGCGGCTTCTCTCATTGCGAGAACCGCGTTATCAGGATCATTTTTGTTCAACATTTTGATAATCAATTATATGACTGAATGGGCAGATCATTAAAGACCGCATCTTGACTGACAATCAATGCAAGTTTTCATGGAATAAACTCAGCCCACCCTCTCTCTTATTGTAAATTATCCTGTGAAAACTGAACACGTCGTTAAAGACCGCTATGCCGATGCCGCAAAAGCTCCCGAAGCTGCCCTTTGCTGCCCCATCGACTATGACCCCCAATACCTGAAGGCCATTCCCGCCGAAGTCATCGAACGTGACTATGGCTGCGGAGATCCCTCCAAATACGTCAAATCCGGCGAAACGGTCCTCGATTTAGGCTCTGGCACGGGAAAAATATGCTTCATCGCCTCTCAAGTGGTCGGCCCCGAAGGCAAAGTCATCGGAGTGGATATGACGGACGACATGCTGGAAGTTTCCCGCCGCAATGCTCCCATCGTCGCAAAAAACATCGGCCACGCAAATGTCGAGTTCCGCAAAGGTCGCATCCAGGATCTGGCCCTCGATCTTGAAGCCCTTGATGCCGAACTAAAAAAACGTCCCATCACCGATGCCGCCTCTTTCCTTGCCGCCGATGAACTGGCAGAAGAGCTCCGCATCAAACAACCATTGATCGCCTCCAACAGCATAGATGTCGTCGTATCGAACTGCGTACTCAATCTCGTCGAATCCGAAACCAAACCACAACTCTTTCGAGAAATTTTCCGTGTTCTCAAGCTCGGTGGACGTGCCGTCATTTCGGATATTGTTGCGGATGAAGAAATCCCGGAAGAGCTTCAAAACGATCCCGAACTCTGGAGTGGCTGCATTTCCGGTGCATTGACTGAAGAGGGTTTCCTCCAGGCCTTTGAAGAGGCCGGTTTCTACGGTATCGACGTGCTAATATTTGATACCAACCCATGGCGCACTGTACAAGGCATCGAATTTCGTTCCATGACTCTGCAAGCCTTCAAAGGCAAGCAAGAGCCCTGCTTCGAACGCAACCAGAGCGCCCTCTATAAAGGCCCCTTTAAAGAAGTTCTCGATGACGATGGTCACCGCATGCAACGCGGAGTCCGCTACGCTGTCTGCGATAAAACCTACCAACTCTACAAAAAAGCCCCTTACTCCGGATCTTTTGAATTCATCGATCCTCTGAAAGAAATCCCCCTCTCAGAAGCCAAGCCCTTTGATTGCAGTCCTACCCGTCGAAGACATCCCAAGGAAACCAAAGGCCAGAGCTACAACGCTACGACCGACGCCGAGCAATGTTGTGACGGTGGCAGTGCCTGTTAAGCTAGCCTCAATCCTACTCTCTCTATTTCATGTCTCAGTCCCTCGTCTCCAGCAACCCTTCACCCGCTTCCGGCAGTGCTGTGCTCGTCTCTTTTGCAGATACTCTCCGAGCACATAATCTTTCCCTCCGTCGTAGCCGCACGGAGATACTTCAGCTAAACCTCGGCAAACTTTGTAACCTCACCTGCATCCACTGCCATGTGAACGCTGGTCCCAAACGCAAAGAAATCATCACCCGCCAGACCATCGACCAAATCCTCGAATGGCTCGCCAGCACCGATATCCACACCGTTGACCTCACAGGTGGAGCACCGGAAATGATTCCCGATTTTGCGTATCTCATCAGACGCCTGCGTGAATTACCTCAAGTCGAAACAATCATCGACCGCTGCAACCTCACCATCCTCAATGAGCCCGGTTACGAATGGCTGGCCGACCATCTTTTTGCCTACAGCGTCTCCATCGTTGCCTCCATGCCCTGCTATTCACCGGAGAACGTTAATGAACAGCGCGGTAACGGCGTCTTCGATTCGAGTATCAAAGCTCTTCGACTCCTCAATCGATTGGGCTATGGACGCCAACCCGAATTGCAGCTCGATCTCGTTTACAATCCCAATGGAGCCTTTCTGCCACCCGACCAGGCTGAACTGGAAGCCGACTATAAACGGGAATTCAAAAAACACTTCGATATCGATTTTCATCGCCTCTTCGCCATCACCAATATGCCCATAGCCCGCTATAAATCGTGGTTGAAAAACAACGGACAACTAGAGGATTACATGACTCTCCTGCGCGAAGCCTTCAACCCCGCTACCACAAGCGATCTCATGTGTCGCAACACCCTCAGTGTCGGTTGGAAGGGCGAAATTTACGACTGCGATTTCAATCAACAACTCGGCCTGCAGTGGAAAGAAGAAAGACCGCTTTTCCTCTGGGATATTGATTCCACATCACTCGAAGAGAGAGAGATCACTTCAGGTGATCATTGCTTCGGCTGCACCGCAGGCTCCGGCTCCTCCTGCC
>JAESUN010000139.1 GCA_016763045.1 Opitutaceae bacterium
CTAGAAGCTCAGGTTTTTTTGGCCTAAGTAAAACTACCCAGAGGCTCAGGCTTTATCACCTAGGGGCTTCCCTCAGGTGACGTTTCGGGCCTACCCCTCTTGTGGAATTTTACACTTTTTTGATAAGATAGTTCCACAGTCAAAGATTCGATCCATACAAAACCGTAACCACAGATGAGAAACTTCACCAAAACATACCTGGCCCTCGCGAGCAGCCTCATCATCGCAATGCCATGGACAAGCGCAGCAACCAGTGCAGCAACTACCCCTCTTGGTTACGTCAGTAATTCGATTCCAGCAGCCACCTCCACCTCTGCACCACGACTCAGTGCCTTTTCACTTCCTGTTCGAGCGGAATCGGTTTTCTCAAGTGCCGTTTCCAGAAGCTCAGAGAATTCGAACACCGATACAGCTGCCTATTTTTTCACTAATGATTTCGCCACAAGCGAATATCCCTATGCTCTCGCTTTCAGAACGGGAGCTCTAGAAGGAAAAATATTTCAGATTACTGCGAACTCTACCGACTCCCTAACCGTAGACTCTCAAGGCATCGACCTCTCCTCTCTCATCCAGTCAGGAGACCTTTATGAAATAATCTCTCTGGATACACTTGGAAGCCTCTTTGGAACATCCGACGTTTCCTTTAAAACAGGAACAACCGCCAGCCAAGCAGATATCCTTTATTTCCGCGAAGGTAATAAATGGGTGGCTTATTTTCATAATGGTTCAGAATGGCAAAACTCTGAAGCTGAGTCACAGAACAACAAAGTTCTTTCTCCCGATCAGGCTATCCTCATAATGCGCCGCGATGGAGCCGATATTGATGTTACTATTGTTGGGGCAGTGCCAACCACAGCTCATCAGGTTCTTGTTCCAGGAAACAGTAGCACCTTCCTCGCCAACTCATTTCCAACGGAGTTGCTTCTAGGTGAGACCGGACTACAAACTCTCCCAAACTGGAGGACCGGCAGCGATCTAACGACAACCGATCTTGTTTATCTCCTTCAGGACGGAACATGGAAACCATTCTTCCACAATGGATCCAACTGGCAATCCCCTAACAGAGCTAATTCGGACACCCAATCCATCTCCATCGGAAGTGGACTTCTGGTTCTGAGAGAAAGCACGGCAACAGGAACAAATGCCTTACTCGATATCCTCCAACCTTACGCACTCTGATTTTTTCTGATACCTTTTAAGGGTATTAATTTTTCGACTTACTTATTAAAGGAACAAACTAAAAAAAGACGTTCACAGTTTTTAAACTGTGAACGTCTTTTTTTTAAATTCTTTTTCTATAGGCAAACAACAGAAAGTTGTAATTCTTCCGCCAAAAACCTTGACTTAACTTCTCATATCCATTTTTTATTCATTCATAAATTTTAAGAGGAGGCCCAACCAAAAATGATAACCCGCGTGATTACCTACAAACTTTCTTTTTCTCATCCAATGAGAATCGCGGGAAAGCTAGCAGACCTATAAGGTTTTAACGCTCCCCCGCTAACAAAACAAGCGGGACCCAGCTCAACTCTTTTTTCTTTGAACCCGCTGTATCATCAGCGGGTTTTTTGTTTTTTCTCCTCCACTCATAACAACTTTCCATCTCTTTTTTTCGCCATGACAACATTCAAGGCATCTTCCAAAAAAACATCCACTCCTAAAGGAAATCGAGTATTTCGATTACTCCTCTCGTTGATAGAAGAACACAGTCTTTTCCACCTGGCTAATCAGCGGGGGTTTTTATTTTTCTCCTCTAGTGAGAACAATTCTCCATTCCCCTTTTATCGCCATGACGACACCTAAGGCATCCACTCCTAAAGGAACCCAACAATTTCGATTGCTCTGGCAGTTGATGAAAGGGCACCGCCTTCTTTATTCGGCAGCTGTTGGCTCTCTTCTCTTCTCAATTCTCTTCTCCTACATGGTACCGCTTGTGGGTAGAGCCATCATTGATCTTGTCCTCTCTGATAAGACAGAAAGCTCCGAAGCTCTCACCAGATATCTTCTCCAACTCATGGGCGGTGGCGCTTACTTAAAAGAACATCTTTGGATTGGCGCCATCGCGATAACTTTTTTCGCTGCATGCCGAGGGGTTTTTGCCTATTTCAAAGGGAAATGGGCTGCAATGGCATCTGACGGGATCGCCCTCCAACTAAAAAATAGACTCTACGACCACCTCCAGCATGTACCCACAAAGTATCATGATAAAGCGGATACGGGAGATCTTGTCCAGAGATGTACCTCTGACGTGGAAACCATCCGCATGTCACTCTCGTCCCATGTCGTCAGTGTCAGCAACGCATTCATCCTCATGAGTCTGGCCATCCCGCTGATGTACTCTCTGGATCCGAAAATGACAGCCGTTTCATTTTCTCTCATCCTGCCCATCATTCTCTTTGGCTTTTTCTACTTTCAATGGGTAAAAAAAGTTTTCCGTGAGGCAGATGAAGCCGAAGGAAAACTAACCGCGGTGATTCAGGAAAATCTGACGGGGATCCGAGTGGTTCGCGCCTTTGCCCGGCAAGCTTTCGAGATAGAAAGATTCTCCGGTCCGAATGCCCGCTATCGCGATCTCAATCTGAAGTTAATTCGTCTAATCGCCAGCTACTGGACAATCTCTGATCTCATCGCCATTACGCAAAATGGAATCGTTTTGATGGTCGGTATCTATTGGCTCTCCATTGGCTCCCTCTCTGTTGGAACACTCTTTGCCTTCCTCGCTCTTCTGAATCTCATCCTGTGGCCGATCCGGCAAATGGGCCGAACCTTAACAGACCTATGAAAAACAGTCGTTTCCCTCGAGCGAATCCGCGAAGTTCTATCCATTGACGTCGAAAAAGATTCCGACTCATCGTATCAGCCTACAAGTGAGCTACAAGGAGCTATCTCCATCCACAATCTAACCTTTTCCCATCAGGAATCTTCCAATGAAGAAAAGGACCCAGCACCTCATGCCCTCAACGGGATTTCTTTCTCCGTGGAGGCAGGTGAAACCTTGGCCATCCTGGGGCCTTCAGGCTCAGGAAAATCAACTCTTATCCATCTTCTCCTCCGCCTCTACGACTATCAAAAAGGGTCAGTCAAGCTGGACGAGCACGAACTGAAGAATCTGGATCGGAAATGGAGTCGCTCTCAATTCGGCGTCGTCATGCAAGAGCCTTTTCTCTTCTCAAAAACACTCGGGGCCAACATCTCTCTGGGTCACTCTTCCGCTAATAAACACGATATCGAAAATGCCGCTAAGATCGCTGACATACATTCCTCTATTCTGTCCTTTAAAGGAGGATACGAAACAGAGATCGGTGAGCGCGGCATCACTCTCTCGGGAGGTCAACGCCAACGTGTCGCCATTGCCCGGGC
>JAESUN010000016.1 GCA_016763045.1 Opitutaceae bacterium
CGTATGTTTTTGTATGGCTAGCGATGCCGCTTAAGCGTTGAATGAAATTGAGGATAATACGTTCGGCGGAGAGAAGAGTTTTGGAGGGACCTTTTATATAGCCCAAAGAGGTTCCCGCTTGGACAAAGCTTCCGTCTTTTTGGAGAGCTTTGAATCGACAGTCTTTTCCATAGATGTCGAGGATTGGCTGAATAAGAGGAAGGCCAGAGATAACCATTGGCTCCCGAGCCACAATGGCGGCTTGTCCTCTTTGCATGCCCACGAGTGACCGGGTTGTCACGTCACCAAACTTGTTCAACTTTCGATTGAGTGCGATGCCTCGCATGTCTTCGGCCTTCGCGAGCTTGATTAGCTGTCGTATCGGAGAAAGGTTCAGTTCCTTCCAGGATAATTGTTCGCAAAATCCATTTTTCATTATTGCAGTATTGGGTCTCATTAGATGGGGGCTTAGCCTCTTTAATGAATGGCTAAATGTTGAATCCAAATCAAGAATAAGAACAATGAGCAAAGAGACTTTGACGCTGGATGATTTCCGCAAATCAATCGAGGAGGAAGAAGAACCGCCAGCAAACGCAAGTATCGCTTTACAAGCGTTGTGGTGGGCGGGCAAAGCTGATTGGCAGAAGGCGCATGAATTAGCGCAGTCCGATTCAGGCTCTCATGCATCCTGGGTGCATGCCTACTTGCATCGCCAAGAGGGAGACGAGGGTAATGCCGGATATTGGTATTCCCGTGCTGGAAAACCAGAAGGGAAGGGAAGCTTCCTTTCTGAACTAGAGCAGATTGCTTCCGTTTTACTGGAAGCGGAGCGGTAAAGACGGGTTGCTTATTTGGAACGAGTCTGGCCGTTGCCGTAGATGATGTATTTGTAACTGCAGAGCTCATTGAGACCCATTGGGCCACGAGCATGCAATTTGTCTGTGGAGATACCTATTTCCGCGCCGAGGCCAAATTCGAAGCCGTCGGTAAAACGGGTGCTAGCATTCCAATAAACGGTTGCGGAATCGACCCCATTGAGAAACTCGCTGGCGGCATTTTCATCGTTTGTGATGATGGCATCGCTATGAGCTGATCCAAAAGTGTTGATCCCGTCGATCGCATCAGTGAGCGAGTCAGCTACTTTAACTGCCAGAATAAGTTCGAGGTATTCTTCTTCCCAATCAGCATCAGTCGCTTCACGGTAAGGAAGGTCGTTTTGACTGAGAATCGTTGCGGCTTCCGTGTCGGCACGTAACTCCACTCCCTTGTCAATGAGGGCTCGAGCAATTTTTGGGAGGAGTTCTGATGCGATGTCTTTGTGGATGAGGAAATTCTCCGCCGCATTACAGACTGAAGGTCGATCGCATTTTGCATCCACGACGATTTTTTCTGCCATATCGTGATCTGCAGCCTTATCGACGTAAACATTACAGACTCCTTTGAAATGCTTGATGACTGGGATCGTTGAGTTTTCAGCGACGAAGCGGATCAAGCCTTCTCCTCCCCGAGGAATGATACATTGGATCATGTCATCGAGTTTAAGCAGGGTATTAAGCACAGCTCTGTCGGTTGTGGGGACTAGTTGGACAGCTCCATCGAGATTGTTCTTTTTCAGAATTTGTGTTATGAGAGCCGCCAAAGCCGTGTTTGTATGAAAGGCTTCTTTCCCTCCTCGCAAGATGGAGGCGTTTCCTGATTTGAGGCAGAGTACTGCGCAGTCGATCGTCACGTTTGGGCGGGATTCGTAAATGATGCCGATCACGCCTATAGGCACTCGGATTTTACGGATATCGAGTTTGTTTTCCCGGATGGTTCTTTCGAGTTCTTGACCGACAGGGTCGGGGAGCGCTGCTACTTGTCGAACACCCTCTGCCATCCCTTTAATGCGTGTAGGGGTAAGAGTCAGCCTCTCCAGGAGAGCTGAGGTAAGGCCGTTTTCTTTTCCCGCTTCGAGGTCTTTCTGATTTTCTTTTTGGAGTATCTCGGCGGAAGCTTCGATCAAATCAGCGAGTTCTTCCAGCGCACGGTTTTTGATCTCAGTGGCGGTTGTCGCCAAAATGAGAGATGCTTCACGTGCTTTGGAGGCGATGCCTCGGATGAGATTCTCGAGTTCTTGGTCGGAGTTGCTCATTGGATATTTGTTAATATTCGGACTTCTTGGCCGAATGATCAAGGAAACAAGATGAATGAGGTTGCTTCGGTCGCCAATCCATCTTCACATAACTTAAAGGCTGAAAAAATGAGCGATTTATCTTGTTTTTTTTAGTGCTTAGCTCTTGTCGCAATTCTCTTTCGTTATAGATTTAGTTCTGCAATGGATTCGATGAGATTGTTAACCCTAAATATCGCTCATGGAAGAGGTTTATCCCTCTATCAGGGATTCCACTCATTCAGGAATATTCATCGAAATCTGGAGCGGATCTCTCACTTATTAAGACGATTACGTCCAAATATCGTGGCTTTGCAGGAGGTTGATGAGCGATCTCACTGGAATAAGCACATTAATCTATTGGAAGAGATTCAGAGGGGTGCTGCGTACTCATATGGGTTTCTGGGAGTGCATAATCGCAGGAGTGGTCGAAAACAACTAGCGTATGGAAATGCCATCCTTTCCCACCATCCGATATCTTCGAGTGAGTCGATCCCCTTTGGCATGAAAAGTTTGGGGGAAAAGGGATATGTTTTTGCAGAAATTAAATACGGGGAAGATATCGTGAATTTGATAAACCTTCACCTGGATTTCAAATCTCGTCGAGTGAGGACGGAGCAGGTCGAACAGATAATCGATTATCTCGATAAAAAATCCTACGGGATCAATGGGTCTGGACTAGTTGCTCCGATCATTTGTGGTGATTTTAATACGACCTCCAAGAGGCAACGAGATGCGGTGCAGCATCTTTGGGCGCATGTGAGGCGTTATACAGACTATCAGATCTATCCGCAGGGAACTGCGCCTACTTTTCCAGCGCACTTTCCGAAATGGAGTCTGGATTTTGTCCTGGTCCCGGCTGCTTACGAAGTGACCAGTTGTCGGGTTATTAGGAGTTATGTCTCCGATCACCGTCCGGTTTTACTTCAATTGCGAAAACGAAAGAGAGTGGTTGAGCAGGGGATTGAAATGCCGCAAGTCGCCTCAGGTTAGAGAGACGTACGTGAGCAATTCCTGAAAACGGGTCTCGATTGTTTGACGACTGGTTTTCTCCAGGCTGTCACAGGAAAAAGCTTCGACTGTGATGCTGGCTGTGACGGTTCCGTAAACAACTGCTTTTTTGAGATCGGCGAAATCACTTTTATCAATGGAGGCGAGATAGCCCATGAAGGCTCCGAGAAATGAATCTCCGGCTCCTGTCGGATCTTGTAGATTTGTGACGGGATAGGCCGGAAACGTAAAATAACCGTCGGGATGGAAAAGAAGAGCTCCATGTGAACCTTTTTTGATGAGAACGCTTTGGGGTCCCATCATGAGGAGTTTTTCTCCGGCTAGAATAAGGTTTTGTTCTTCGGTTAACATGACAGCTTCGTCATCATTAAGGACAAATAGATCCAACCGGGGAAGGAGGGATAGAAGAGCGTCACGCGAGATGTCGATCCATAGGTTCATTGTATCCGCCGCGATGAAGGAACGGCTCGTCATTTGATCTAAAACTCGATGCAGAAGTTGAGGGTGGATATTTCCTAGCATGACATAAGGGGTCTCTAGGTAGCTGGAGGGAAGAACAGGATCAAAATTTTCAAAAACATTGAGCTGGGTCTCAAGGGTCTCACGAGTTTCGAAGTTTTCGCCATAAACTCCGGCCCAGAAAAAAGTCTTCCCCGAATTGTCTATTTGTAGTCCTGTCAGGTCGATCGAATGACTCCGAAATCGGTCGATATATTCTTCTCCAAAGTCGTTTCCAACGACGCCGACAAGTTGAGTGGCTGAGAAATAGCTAGAGGCGATAGATCCGTAAGTCGCGGAACCTCCAAGAATGGTTCCGGTTTCGGCTGTTGGAGTTTTGATGTTATCAAAGGCAACCGATCCTACGACAAGAACAGGTTTGGAATTTTCTGGATAAGATTCGAGCATATCAAAGGAGAAAGATTAGATAGATATTGGAGGTTGAGTAGGGGTAAAGACGAAGAAAAGCCATCAAAAGGTTTATATCGGACCATTTGTTTCAACTGTTTTTTTATGATAAGAGCATTGCTGCAAGCGGGTTTCTTGTGAAAGAGTCTGAGGATGGAAGAGTTAATCGAAAGTTTCCGTCAGACGATTTCAACCTATCCGAAGTGGTTAGTTATTACCTGTGCTCTGATTGTGGGAGTGGGACTTTTTTGGGGCACCCGGAAGGTTATCCAATTTGTGCTTATTTTTGTATTGGTTGTCATTGGCATTGCTGGGATTTCCTATCTGGGCATTTCTTTCTTTGGAGAATAAATGGCCGGTAGAGAGCACTTTTTCTTGTCATCCTTGAGCCCCCCAATTTTAACAGTCAGCTAATGAAGTATATTTTTGTAACTGGCGGAGTCGTTTCGTCCCTGGGTAAAGGACTAACCGCAGCTGCTCTTGGTGCGTTGCTTGAGCAAAGAGGGCTAACAGTCAGGATACAAAAGTTTGATCCTTACTTGAATGTGGACCCAGGAACAATGAGTCCGTTCCAGCACGGAGAGGTATATGTGCTTGATGATGGAGCCGAGACGGATTTGGACTTGGGGCATTATGAACGATTTACCTCTGGGAAGCTCAGCAGACTTAATAATCTTACTTCGGGACAGATTTACGAATCGGTCATTCAGAATGAACGTAGAGGAAAGTATTTGGGCAAAACGGTTCAGGTCATCCCCCATGTGACCAATGAGATAAAAGAAAGAATTTTTAAAGGAGGAGAAGGTGTTGATGTTCTGATTACTGAGATCGGAGGCACAACTGGAGATATCGAGGGTCTGCCTTTTTTGGAAGCATTGAGGCAATTTGCCCTGGAGGTTGGACATAGTAATGCTCTGTTCATCCATGTGACTCTCATTCCTTACCTGAAGGCTGCAGAAGAGCTAAAAACAAAGCCGACACAACAGAGTGTAGCGAAGTTGCGGGAGATCGGTATCCAGCCAGATATTTTAGTCTGTCGGTGTGATCATCCTTTAAATGATGAATTGCGCGAGAAACTCAGTCTATTTTGTAATGTGCAGGTTAAGGCCGTTATCGAGGAAACAGATGTAGAGTCCTCTATTTATGAGCTGCCTCTGATGTTGCAGCAGGAGGGAATGGATGACCTCGTGATTGATCTGTTGGATTTGGATGTTTCACCTCAGGAGGGGAACGAGTGGGAGGAAGTTGTTCGTCATCTAAAGTCGCCGTCGAAGAAAACGAAAATTGGTGTGGTCGGAAAATACATCGAGTTGAAGGATGCGTATAAATCTGTCTATGAATCGCTCACCCATGGCGGTATTGCCAATGATTGTGCGGTCGAAATCATTCGTTTGGATGCAGAGGACCTTGAGAAAGACGGAGGCCTGGAGGTCTTAAAAGGTCTCAATGGTATTCTCGTTCCAGGAGGTTTTGGGGATAGAGGCACAAAAGGAAAAATTGGAGCAGCGCGTTATGCCAGGGAAAATAAAATCCCGTATTTTGGTCTTTGTCTAGGGCTGCAAATTGCAGTGATCGAGTATGCGAGGAGTATACTGAAGCTCGAACAGGCGAACAGTCTTGAATTTGATGAGCAAACGCCAGACCCCGTCATTACATTGATGGAGGAGCAAAAAGAGATTGTGGACAAGGGTGCAACGATGCGCTTAGGCTCCTATGCCTGCCAATTGGTCCCAGGTACGATCGTCAGCGAAGCCTATGGGACGTCCGATATTCGTGAGAGACATCGCCATCGCTATGAAATGAACAACGACTACGTAGAGCGGTTAGAGGCTGCAGGAATGGTGGTCAGTGGGCGTAATGTAAAAAGAGGCTTGGTTGAGATAGTCGAATTGAAGGATCATCCTTGGTTCGTAGGCGTACAATTTCATCCTGAGTTTCAATCAAAACCAAACAAGGCTCACCCTCTATTTGCAGCCTTTGTGAAAGCCGCCATAGAAAACGGAGCTTAGAGTTGATTGCTTTTCTGGTCCCAATAGGGTAGCTCTGCTTTTTCCCATATGTTTTTCGACTCTTCTAAACTTCTGGTTATTGCAGGGCCTTGCTCGTTGGAAAACGAGACAACTTGCCGTTCTGTAGCGGAAGAATTAAGGGCTGTTTCAGAGAAGTTCCCTGAGCTCCAGTTGGTCTTTAAGGGGTCTTTTGATAAGGCAAATCGTACTTCTATGGAAGGAGACCGAGGTTCGGGCATCGATGAAGGTCTGGCCCTTCTGAGGATGGTAAAGGAGGACTATGGCTTCCCTGTGCTTACAGATGTGCATGAATCTTCTCAAGTGGCAGCGGTTGCTTCGGTTTGTGATGTGCTACAAATTCCTGCCTTTTTGTGCCGCCAGACGGACTTACTTACGGCATGTGCTCGCTCTGGTCGTATCGTAAATGTGAAAAAAGGGCAGTTTTTATCTCCTCCTGAGATGCGTTATGTTGTGGGGAAACTGGAGCATGAAAAAGCGAGTGAGATCTGGCAAACGGAGCGAGGGACAACCTTTGGTTATCAGAACCTGGTTGTCGATATGCGCTCCTTCTCTATTTTGAAAACCTATGGGCATCCTGTCATTTTTGATGCTACCCATAGCGTTCAGCTTCCCGGTGCTGGAGACGGCAAGAGTGCGGGAGAACGGCAATTTGTTAAACCTTTGGCCTTAGCAGCTCTGGCGGCTGGTGCTGACGGGTTGTTTATTGAAACACACCCAAATCCGGAAGAAGCCATTTCGGATGGTCCAAACATGATCCCGTTATCAGAGCTAGCGGATTTGTTTGAGTCATGCTTGTCCATTTGGAAAGCCCGATGAACCTCTCCTCGAAAGAGGAATTAGAGCGGAGGCTTAGAGTTGACCCACTGCGCTTATATCGCGTAAAAGAATGTAGTTTTCTCATTAAAGAGCAGTTCTTGCCCTCTGGCAAAACGAGTCGTTTTCAGCTAGTTCGATACATTTATGAATAAATTTTCAATTGATATCCCCATTCCTTCGATGGGTGCCACTGTCAATGAGCTAACCGTGCTTGAGATTCTTGTTGAGCCGGGTGCAACGATTAAAAAAGGAGAAAAAATCGCTGAGCTGGAAAGCGACAAATCAGTTTTTGATTTTGAAGCTCCGTGCGATGGATCCATTCAGAAGATTTTTTGTGCAGCGGGAGATATTTTACCCAGTGGAGATCCTTTTCTCCGGATTGAGACAGAAGATGCTAGTTTTAAACATCTGGAAGCGAGCGGAGAACCGCAGAAGAGCGTAGCTGCTACAAGCAGTATAGCAGAGCCGGTCGTTGCAACCACTGTCGAAGTGAAACCTGCCGCCGCAACTCCTTCTCCACGGTCGGGTTCTGTTTGGACGCCCAGAGCCGCTAAAATGGCCCGAAATGCAGGATTGGATCCTGAGGTGATTACGGAACTTACCGGAACTGGGCCTGGTGGACGTATCTCGGGTGATGACTTTGAGAAGTATCTTTCCAGTAATGGGCGAGGAGCATCTGCTCCAGTGGCAACTCTGGATACATCCGGTTCGTCAAAGGATGAGACTGTTTGTGTGGCGGGTATTGGGTATGCATTTCCTAAAAACGTCCGTTCAAATAAAGAAATATTGAAAGACTTTCCTCACATGACAGAGGAAGAGATCATTAAGATAACGGGTATCCAGCAGCGTTATTTTGCGGATGAGACAGAGTCGGCTACAGGTCTTGCGACGATCGCTGTGAACCATGCCTTGAAAATGGCAGGTATCGAGGTGGGAGAGATTGATGGGATCATTATGGCGACGCTTATTCCCGATCAGCCGGTCCCCAGTGCTGCCAGTGCTCTAGCCAAAGAATTGGGTATCCGTTATGCGTTGGCATTTGATTTAAATGCGGCGTGCTCAGGTTGGCTCTATGCTTTGGAAGTCGGGCGTGCGCTCATTAATGTGGGCACCGCAAAGAAGTTGATTGTGGTAACGGCAGAGTTGCTCTCAAGAATCACTAATCCCAAAGATCATGCGACTGCGTTCTTGTTTGGAGATGGAGCCGGTGCGGCTATTTTGACCGATGGTCCTAATGGACATCGCTTGCATAGCATGCATTTGGCAGGTGATGCGGAGTATTACAATGTGATTGAGAGAACGGGTGGTGGAGCTCGCTGTCCTGTTCCTCGACCCGGCGATAGTCTGATTCATTTTATCTGAAAATGAATGGAGCTATCGTTTTCAAACAGGCAGTGATTGCGTTTTCCCGAATCATTCAAGAGACCTTGGAGCGTGAGAAACTAGGGCCAGATGAGGTTTCTTGGATCGTCCCTCATCAAGCGAACGAACGTATTTTGAAAGCTGTCAGCAAAAGAGTGGGTATTCCCTACGATAAGTTTGTCGTCACAATTGGAAAATACGGAAATACATCCGCTGCTTCTGTTTCGATGGCTCTTGGGTGGGCCGCTGAAGAGGGTATCTTTGAGCAAGGCGACAAGATAATCTTTTGCTCTGTTGGCGCTGGCTTTACCTTTGCGGGTGGAGTTCTTGTCTGGTGATTTTTTCTATCCTTACGCACTTTCTGGGAAAGAGGTATGGAAGGAGAAGTCAGCTGTTGAGTAATTCGTAGCTCAGGATACTGAGTGCATATGTAGCAGCTGTTTCACTACGGAGGACAAGAGGGCCCATCGTGATGGGCTTGAAGCCTGCTTGAATTGCTTGCTCCATTTCATCGGGAGAAAAATCCCCTTCGGGGCCGATCATCCAAATGACGTTTGCGGGAGATTTTTGATGAGACGATTGATGCTGGGATAAAATTTTTTTAAGAGAGGTTGCTTCTGGGTAAAGGCTTCCGATCAATTTGAGGTCATAGGCATTCCCTGTGCTTATCAAAAGATTGGATACGGATTGAATCGGATGAATTTCAGGGAGAAACGGGTTCCCGCATTGTTTGGCAGCTTCAATCGCAGTCGTTTGCCATTTTTCAAGCTTTGAGCTTTTACGATCTTTCTGGAGGTGGACCTCGGTTCGATCGCTTTGTAGAGGGAGTATATGAGCTGCACCTATCTCAGTCGCCTTGCGGATAATTATATCCATGGCTTTCCCTTTTGGGAGTGCTTGAGCCAATGTGATGGAAAAGGGGAATCGAGGGATTTGCCTTTGTGCTAGGACTTTCAAAATCGCGGTGGTTCTGTGCGCCTCTTGGCAGAGACACTCCCATTCAATCCCACTCCCGTTAAAGGCGATGACAGGATCTCCTTTTTGAGCTCTGTTCACACTGATGAGATGATGGGACTCTGCTTTGTTTAGCTTGATTACCTCTGGATTTGTCTCCTCTGGTTGGC
>JAESUN010000140.1 GCA_016763045.1 Opitutaceae bacterium
AGAACCCATCGGATCATTCAGATAAACACAACCCCATCCAGAAACTCAGATCCGGAGTCTTCAATCTCTCCGTCGCCTGCCCTTATACTCAAGGAAACCCCCAAGAGTGTCCTCTCTGTAAAATACGGAAACGCCCCCTCAAAGATCGCTATATCTGGGTTCAATCACTCAGTGCCAAAAAAGCGGAACAAATCCTCACGCATCATAAATGCTGCCTGGAAGATAAAGAAAACGGCACCGAACAAAAAGAAACCAAAGACTACACACAACGCGCCATCGAAGCAGATGAAATCGGTGACAAAGGCTTGGCCGTTCAACTCGAAGACATGATCCGCGATGAAAGTGCTCATTCTGAAGAGACTGAACGTATGCTTAGAGATTGGCCTCTGTAATCTCTTGAGACGACCTTCAGCTTCCAGCTGATATTTATACAATAAGCCAACAGGCTGACCGGACTGGTTATCAGTCTGGATAACCAGTTTTCCTACTTCAGTATTATCTGAGCCTTTACACTTGTTTCCGGTAGGTCTCTGGCAAACTCGAAGGCTTTTATACTATCGTTAAAGGAGAAGTTATCTGTGATCAGCGGCTTCACATCTATTTTGCCAGATTCCATCAACCCCAAGGCGCGAGGATACACATGCGCATAGCGAAAAACTGTTTCGAATCGAACTTCTTTTACTTGGGCCGCCACCAAATCAAAGGCGATGGGCGCCAATGGCATTCCCACAAAAACGACCATCCCACCAGGAGCCACTACATCACATGCATGAGAACAGGCTTTTTCATTCCCTGAACACTCAAAGACAATATCAACGCCCCATCCGTCCGTTTCGCGATCAACGACTGATTGTAAATTTTGATTAGCGACATTCACCGGTATAATCGGCCCCATCCTGCTGATCAAATCCAGCTTTGGCTGCACCACATCCGTCATAATTATTTTGCGACAACCAGAAGCCAGCGCAGATAAAGCAGTCACCATCCCTATGGGGCCCGCACCCGAAACGACAGCGATGTCCCCGGGCTTAATCTTTGCCTTCGTCGCCGCATGCATGCCAACCGCGAGAGGCTCCACCATTGCTGCTTCGCCAAAGCTGACATTGTCCGGAATCTTAAAGGTAAAGTCAGCTGGGTGAACCACGCTTGCTCGAAGAATACCATGCACTGGAGGCGTTGCCCAAAAGCGAACAGAAGGATCCAGGTTATACAGACCCAGTCGACTTGCCTTGTTCGTGGGATCGGGGATCCCCGGCTCCATACAAACCCTATCTCCCACTGAGAGAGAGCTCACTTCCCCTCCTATCTCCGTCACAATACCTGAAGCCTCATGCCCCAGAATCATCGGTTCCTTCACCACGAAAGGCCCTATTTCACCGTTCGTATAATAATGGATATCGCTACCACAAATACCAACCGTATGGATCTCGATCCGGACATCGTTTGCACCAAGCATCTCCTCCACTTCGATATCACGAAGGGCGAGAACTTCTTTCCGTTCCAAAACAAGAGACTTCATATCCAATCAGTCTTACCAGAAAGAAAAACGAACCAACTCCGTATTTGGGAACCGTCCGTCCTTAAAGAGCACCTTCGAGAATCCTCCGACTGACATCCAGGGTTATATCATCCCGTTCTCCCATAACCACCATATCGTGCGTCTCAAGTTGCCTTAGGACATCATCGATCGCCTCAGGCCCTAGATCATAATCACTCATTCGAGTCTTAAGACCCACCTCTTCAAAAAAGCCCCGAGACTTAGTGATGGCTTTGTCAATACGTTCATCATCCTCTCCCTCGGTTATATTCCAGATACGTTCACCGTATTGCAGCAACTTCGCTTTTTTCGTACCACGGCACACATTCAATAAAGAAGGCATCACCACCGCAAGCGTCCGTGCATGATCAATCGAGTACAAAGCCGTCAACTCATGCCCAATTCGATGAGACGCCCAATCCTGTGGCACTCCTGCGCCAATCAACCCATTAAGAGCCAGCGTGGCCACCCACATTAAATTGGCCCGGGCATCGTAATCTGGCGGCTCTTCCATTGCCTTTGGTGCGATCTCGATCAGTGTTTGCATCAGGCCTTCGGCAAAACGATCCTGTACCCGTGCTTCCACAGGATATGTGAGATACTGTTCAATAACGTGAGAAAAGGCATCCACGATACCATTGGCCACTTGGCGTGCGGGAAGCGTAAAGGTTTTGGAAGGATCCAAAATCGAAAACTGCGGAAAGACATGAGGACTCGCAAACGCAAGCTTTGCCTGAGTCTCTTTGCGGGAAATAACAGAGATACTGTTCATCTCCGAACCCGTCGCAGAGAGAGTCAGCACACTTCCAAAGGAAACAGCCGACCCGATATCCTTACCACCGGACTCAACCAGCTCCCACGGATCTCCTTCATAGGAAACCGCAGCTGCCACAAATTTAACACCGTCAATCACCGAACCACCACCCACCGCGAGAAGGAAATCAATCTTTTCTCTTCGCACCAACTCGACCGCATCCATCAACGTCTCAAAAGTAGGATTTGCTTCAATCCCACCAAATTCATGAATTTCACGTTCGCCCAGAGCCTGAATAACCTCATCCAGAGTCCCGGCTCTTCGGGCACTTTCCCCTCCATATAAAATGAGAACCCGAGCACTGGAAGGAATCTCCCCATCTAACTTCGCGACTGTGCCGCGCCCAAAAAGGATCTTTGTAGGATTACAGAATTCAAAGTCTAACATAGCAAAATCTCCTTAGAGGTAGATTTAAAAGAGCTTGCCTGAAAACGGCAATTTATAATTTGCGATGAACAACTGGGCTAAAGGGCTAACCCACAAGGGGAAATATTTCGATATGACGCTTTGAGAATCCCATAACCACCGCGAACTCTTACACAAAACTCGCTTAATGGACTCGTTCAACCCCAAGAGAAGACTAAAGAAAATGAATATGTGATGAGCTGAACCAAGAAAGAAGTCCTTCTTACCAAATAAAAGCCACCACGCGCTCAATCTTGTTGAAATTAAACCAAACAAACAGTGACAATCGGCTTCTCATAAAAACAGCAACAGTTAGTTTCAAATGAAACTTTTACATATGCAGAGATTTAAAAGTCCTTTCCTCAAATTTTTATATCTGGTATTTTCATTAGCCCTTTTCAGCCTGAATACGTCTGCACAGGAATATAAAACCGTAAAAGCGCAAAAAGGTGATGGTGTTTATTCTCTGCTCAAAAAACACGGGTTACCTACCACCGATTTCAACCGCTTCGTTGAGTTAAACAAAGACTTATTAGGACAAAACAATGCGCTCATTATTGGACGCAGCTACCAACTACCTTCGGTAAGCTCTCCTTCCTCTATTCGATCAGAAAATAAGAGTATCCAGAAGCTTTTCGGAACAAAATATCAACAAGTTGAAATCAAAGATAACCAGCTAAAAGATGCCGTCTACTATCTGATCAGTGGACACGGAGGCCCCGATCCAGGTGCCGTCGGAAAATATGAAAATCACTTATTATGTGAAGATGAATACGCCTACGATGTAACTCTGAGACTGGCGAGAAACCTGATGAAACACGGTGCCCTAGTTTATATCATCATTCAGGACAAAAACGATGGCATCAGAGCTGGAAGCATCCTGGAACCCGACAAAGATGAAGTCTGCTACCCCGACCTAAAAATACCGGCCAACCAAAAGAGCCGCCTACGGCAGCGTAAGAATGCAGTTAACAAACTCTATTCGAAACACAAAGGCCGTTTTCAACGATTAATCGTCATTCACATCGATTCACGAAGCCAAGGTGAAAACATTGATGTCTTTTTCTATCATGACAAACGGAGCAAAACCGGAAAGAAACTGGTGACCAATCTGCAAGAAACATTCGACCGAAAATACAAACAGTATCAACCCGGGCGCGGTTATCGTGGCACTGTTTCAGCACGCAATTTATACATAATTAGACATTCATACCCTCCAACAGCTTTTATTGAACTGGGGAATATCAACCACCCTCGAGACAAACTTCGATTTATCAAAGACAACAACCGCCAAGCTCTGGCAAACTGGTTGGAAGAAGGCCTCATCAAAGATTTCAAAAACAACAAATAACGCCCTCACTTCTTCACTGTCTTCATGGCATGGGAATAGGAGCCTAAATTAAACGCATTGGCATAACCCATGCGTCGCAGTTGACCGACCGCGATGCCAGAACGAGTTCCACTGAGACAATAACAGAGAACCGCTGTTTCTCTATTTGGAATGATCTCACCTGCTTTTTCACTCAGTTGATTCAGAGGCAGATTCACCGCATCGGGCAAATGACCTTCTGTAAATTCATTTTTACCGCGAACATCCAGTAGAACTGCACCTTGCCGCAAAAGCGCCTGCACCTTCTCCCCACTTATCCCACTACGCATTTTCCGAAAGAGAAAAAAAGCGAACCAAGCACCCACAAAAACCCAGAGATACCAACTATTCATAACAATCATGCTATAGTGAGGGAAAAGACTGAGCAAGACATCCTCTTTTTAAACAGTTCATTATCCATCGAAGCAGTGGTTTTCACCCTAGAAACCCTCGATTCCCGGGTTGAGAGAAGATTACCCCTGCAAATACCACTAAATTTCATTTATTTACTTTGACGAATCTATGCTTGAAGTTGTCGAAAAGCAGGGTAGGCTGCGCCTCTTTTTCTGAACACAAAGGACGTTATCTAAGGGCTTCTCCCTCTGGATCTCTCCAGGCTAAACCCTCTTTTTCAGAAAATAAGACAGTTAGTAGACATGAAAGACTTATCAAAATACAGAAATATTGGCATTTTTGCCCACGTTGACGCAGGCAAGACCACCACAACTGAGCGTTTCTTGAAGCTCACAGGAAAGATCCATAAGATCGGTGAAGTGCATGATGGTGCAGCGACAACAGACTTCATGGAGCAAGAGCAGGAGCGCGGTATCACGATTCAATCTGCAGCAACCACCTGTTTCTGGAATGACTACCGGTTTAATATCATCGATACACCGGGACACGTTGACTTCACTATCGAAGTATACCGTTCTCTTAAGGTATTGGATGGAGGCGTCGGCGTCTTCTGTGGTTCTGGTGGAGTTGAACCCCAATCCGAAACCAACTGGCGTTATGCCAACGACTCTAAAGTTGCACG
>JAESUN010000141.1 GCA_016763045.1 Opitutaceae bacterium
CTTGAAGGGGCAACCGCTTACCTGTGGCAGTAAAATGCTCGAAAATTTTGTATCTCCGTATGATGCGACCAGTATTGCGAATTTAAAGAGTGCAGGAGGGACGTTGCTTTGTCGTTTGAATATGGATGAGTTTGCCATGGGGTCTTCCACGGAAAATTCATCCTATTTCGTAACATCAAATCCATGGGATTTGGACTGCATTCCGGGTGGAAGTAGTGGTGGCAGTGCGGCTGCTGTTGCTGCTGGTGAGTCGATCCTCACGTTAGGGACAGATACGGGAGGCTCTATTCGGCAACCAGCATCCTTATGTGGGGTGGTGGGGATGAAACCAACCTATGGCCTTGTTTCTCGTTATGGATTGGTGGCATTTGCCTCTTCTCTGGACCAAGTGGGTCCGTTGGGTCGAAGTGTAGAGGATGTGGCTCTTCTTTTATCTGCGATTGCGGGGCACGATCCGAAAGATTCCACTTCTTTTAAGGTAGAAATACCTGATTATCGATCTGAACTTGAGCAAAAAAAAGGGCCTTGGAAATTAGGAATACCCAAAGAATATTTTGGAGAAGGCCTTGATCCTGAGGTGAGAGCCTCTATTGAGCGTGCTATTGAGTATTACCGAGCTATCGGATGTGAAATCAAAGAAGTTTCTCTCCCTCATACGGACTATGCCGTTTCGGTTTATTATATATTGGCGACGGCAGAGGCTTCTTTCAATTTGGCTCGTTTTGATGGGATTCGCTATGGAAAGCGCAGTGAAACCGCAACCAACGCTATCGACATTTATTCAAAGTCTAGAGCTGAGGGCTTTGGTGAAGAAGTAAAGCGGCGGGTGATTTTGGGGACATACGTTCTAAGTAGTGGCTACTATGATGCATATTATCTGAGAGCGCAGAAAGTAAGAACTCTAATCCGAAACGATTTCCTTAAGGTATACGAAGAAGTGGATGCATTACTCACGCCGACTGCTCCGACAGTTGCTTTCAAAAAAGGAGAACGATCCTCGGATCCTCTGGAAATGTACCTGAGTGATATCTATACGATTAGTACCAATCTAGCAGGTGTCCCGGGCATTTCAGTTCCATGTGGGTTGTCTTCTGATGGATTGCCTATCGGTTTACAGATTATTGGAAAACCTTTTCAAGAATCAGATTTACTAGCCATTGCACATTCCTTTGAGAAAGCGCACGATTTCTCTGCTGCTCACCCCTCTCTTTAATTATTTACCCAGGAATCCACTCAAAATGCAGTACGAAACGGTTATAGGTTTAGAGGTTCATGTGCAGATAAAAACTCGGTCGAAAATGTACACCCGGGTTGCGATGGAATATGGCAGTGATCCCAATACGTTGACTGATCCAGTTGTTCTGGGTCTTCCAGGTGTTTTGCCAGTGATGAACAAGGCAGCTATCGATCTTATCATTAAAACGGGGCTTATGCTTGGTTGTAAGATTGCGGATCAATGTAAGTGGGATCGGAAGAACTATTTTTATCCAGATAGCACAAAGAATTATCAAATTACTCAGTATGATCAGCCGATTTGTGAAAATGGTTATGTTGAGTTAGAATTACCGGGAGAGTCACGGAAGATAATGGGTGAGCATAAGAGAATCGCCCTCACTCGTATTCACCTCGAGGAAGATTTGGGGAAGCTGAATCATTTTTCCTTTGATAGTTTAATTGATTTTAATCGAGGTGGGGCTTCGCTGATGGAGATCGTGAGTGAGCCTGACATGAGATCTGCTGATGAGGCATTTGGGTTCCTGACGTCGTTACGACAATCGTTGATTTATGCAGGAATTTCGGATTGTGATATGGAGAAGGGGCAGATGCGATGTGACGCAAACATTAGTATTCGGCCATTGGGAGAGACTGAATTGGGGATAAAAGTAGAACTAAAAAATCTAAATAGTATTAGTGGTGTTCGCAATGGGATTGAGTACGAGGTCAATCGACAAATTGCATTGATTCAGAGTGGCGATCCGATTTTCCAAGAGACGAGACGCTGGGATGCCGGCTCAGGGGTTTCCATCTCGATGAGATCGAAAGAAATGGCTCATGATTATCGTTATTTTCCGGATCCAGACTTGATGCCTGTTCGGGTTGATGAGGAATGGCGAGAACGACTGAAAGTGGAATTACCGGAAGCTCCTTTTGATAAGCAGCGTCGTTTGATGGAAGATTATGATCTTCCGTATACTATCACATCCGTCTTAGTTCCCGATAGGCCACTGAGTGAGTATTTTGAAGCAGCGATAGCTGTTGATTCAACAAAAGCTCGAGCCATTGGGAATTGGATTACAAATGATCTGTTGAGAGAATTGTCTAATAGTCGTATTTCTTTGCCGGAGTGTTTGATTCTTCCCCAGCATATTATTGGCTTAGTTCAGCAGGTTGAGTCCGGTGCTATCTCCAGTAATATAGCAAAAGAGGTTTTTGCTGAAATGTTTAAAACAGGTGAAAGCGCTGGAGTGATTGTGGAACGAAAGGGGCTCAAACAATCAACGGATGTCGGTGAGCTGGAACAATGGTGTAAGGATGCGATTGAGGGTAATCCTACTTCTGTAGCTGACTTTAAATCAGGCAACGAAAAGGCGATTAATGCTCTTAAAGGACGAGTGATGAAAGAGAGTAAGGGCAAAGCAAATCCGCGGATTGTGGACGAGATCATGCGACGCCTTTTGGACGATCTGTAGAATGTAAGGGAGGCTTTGCTTTTTCGTCAAAATTCGGTTAAGCAAGAGAGGTCGGAAGAACCCGGAAACTTAACCGGATACATTTATAAACTTTTACCAGGAGATGTATTATGAAGATGGAAGAAGGCGTATCGAGAAGAGACCTTATTAAGGTATTGGGGATGAGTGGATTAGCTTTAGGCTTAACGTCGATTGGTCATGGCGCAGAGAAAGAAGAGGGATCCTCTGAAGTCCTGGATTCTGAGATAGGGTATAAAGAGGGAGCCTTTGTGTTGCCTCCTCTTCCGTATGCATATGATTCATTGGAGCCTTATATTGATGAGCAGACAATGCGGCTTCATCATGACAAACATCACGCGGGTTATGTGAAGGGTGCGAATAGAGCACTGAAAAACATGTCTGACATAGCCTCTGGAGAGGGAGATGCTTCTTTGGTAAAGCATTGGTCGAGGGAATTGGCTTTTCATGGATCTGGCCATGCGATGCACCTGACCTTTTGGAATAATATGAAACCGGGAGGTAGTGAGCCTTCAGGCGTTATGGCAGATGCCTTGGTGGCTAATTTTGGAAGTATTGATGGATTTAATAATCTTTTCTTCAGCGCATCGAAGTCTGTGGAAGGAAGCGGTTGGGGGATTCTGGGATATGAGAAGATAAGTGGTCGCTTAGTTGTGTTACAGGCAGAGAAGCATCAGGATCACACTGTTCAGGGTATTATTCCGTTACTTGTTGTGGATGTATGGGAGCACGCCTATTATTTGAGATATCAGAATATGCGCGGTGATTATATCAAGGCTTTTATAAATGTGATCAATTGGGGTGATGTTGCGAGTCGATATGCTCGGGCTAGCCGTTCATAAGGTGTGTGGAGAGGTTTACTTTCATGCTAACCTTTTGTAGATGAAGATAGCTGTTGATCTAACAAAACTTTTGCCAGGAGGTGGGAATGGGGGCATTAAGAAAACGATTTTCTCTTTTTTAGATGGCGTCCGAAAGGTATCCCAAGAAAAAATTGTATATGCTTTTCTCTGTAATGCTGCAACGAAAGAGGAAGTAGCGGAGAGAGCTCAAGCCCATGATTTCATTTGGTGCGTTCAGGATGATGTAGGCGGTTCTATTGGAGAGGGGAGTTGGCTTAAAGTGGATGATCGATTTCTCCGTGAGAATGAAGTTGATTTGTTGTATCTCCCTTTTGGTGAAGATCGATTTGGAGGAGGGCGTTATCCTGCTGTTCGCTTGCTTGGTGATTTTTTACATGCGGTCTATCCGGAAGGATTGCCAATTGAGGTGGTCGAGTATCGGGCAAAATACTTCAAGGAGTCCGTTGAATCAGGTGCAGCGATTCAGGTGATATCGAAAGATGTACGTGATCGACTTTTATCGTCTTTCTCCCTTGATCCGAGTAGAGTTTTTCTGACGTATCATCCGATTGGATTGGATGAGTTTTCGAGATATCAAGGAGGGGAAAGAGCCTCGATTGAGACTTATTTTATCTACCCTGCTAATTTTTGGATGCACAAAAATCACCGTCGTTTGCTAGATGCTTTTGCTCGGTTTGTTTCAGGTGAAGGGATGGAGAAATACCATTTGTATTTTACAGGTCATCCAGATGCGATGATGGAGGAGATGAAACTTTATGCAAATGAGCTTTCTTTGGGAGATCATGTAAGGTTTCAGGGATATGTTTCTTTGGAGACCTATAAAAAATTACTATGGCAGGCAAAAGCACTGGTATTTCCTTCGTTAAATGAGGGCTTTGGAATACCGATTCTCGAAGCCATGGCGATGGGAGTTCCGGTTATGTGTTCAGCCGTAACAGCTCTCCCGGAAATTGCAGGGAAGGGGGCTCTTTTTTTTGACCCTTATCAAACCGATGGTATTTTGACTGCATTGAGGCAAATGGCTACCGATGAGGATTTGGGTCAACAGATGATCGAAAAGGGTAAGGAGAATCTCTCCAGGTTTTCTTTCGAAGAAGATTGTCAAAATCTGTTGAGAGCTTTTCGCAGTGTAATAGAGTAAGTTTGTCTGTTTGACATAAGGTGGGGAATTTCTCTTATGTAAGTAAGGGTTTAACTTAAAGAAAGGGGATAAAAGATGAAATTGGGGCGTTTTGTAAAAATTGTGGCTATTCTAGCTTGGGGATTCGTATGTTACTTCTTTGGTCGATATGAGGGTGATGATCTTGCTCATGAGAGATCGTCAACGAAACCAGAGATGTTTCATCTGACTATGGAAGATGAAGAAATCGGACGCTCTAGTGTTGATAGGAGGGGATTGGGGGAGATTGCAGAGAGAGAAGCTTTTTCGGGAGGTAATGAGCTCACAGACTTGCTCTCTAGGCTTAACTTACTAGAGGACCTTCCAGGGAAGGACCTTATGTTGTTTCAACTTCTTCAGGGATGGGGAGAGCTAAATGGTCCTGCTGCAATGAATTTTGCGTTATCTTTAGATCCGAATAAACAAGGAAATGCGATTCGTTTTGTTCTAAAAGGATGGGCTAAAAATAATCCTGAAGATGCATGGATGTGGGTAAGAGCTGACCCTGATTCTAAAAATATTGAAAAGAGGGGTATGTATAGAGCGGTCTTACGTGAAATGATGAATCAAGGTGATTTTGATTTGGGAATACGCTTGGTTTCTTTTATCGGAGAGGAAGAAGGAGAAACGAGAACGAAAGAAAGATTAACTCAGCAATTGATGAGGAGCTGGTTGGTCGAGGATGGTGAATCCGCTCTTAAATGGATTGATCAAATGCCAGACGATCCATCTAGTGAGGGAGCTCTAAAAGCATTTGCAGAGAATTGGGCGATGCTAGATGGCATTGAGGCTGCGGAATGGGCCAGATCTATGGAGGATCAGTCTGGTGCTTTAACTTCCGCAATTATTTCTTGGACGCGGAATGGGAAGCCGGCTGAAGTCGCGGAATGGTTGAAAGGACAATCGTCTTCAACTGAAATGGACAATGCGATTTCTATATTTGTAAGAGCGACTGTTCGTGAAGATCCAGAATTGGCTCAAGGAATGATCCATTCTATCCAAGATCATAATACCCGAGATAGGGCTGTTTTGGCGTCAGCAAGGGGACAGGATGGGCCTGTTGAAAGTTTGAAGTGGCTGGACACTCATCTATCGGAGAACAGAAGCGAAGGAGTTC
>JAESUN010000142.1 GCA_016763045.1 Opitutaceae bacterium
CACAGTGACGATTGACCGTAGTGAAAGCCACCCACAGTGATTCACGGAATCTTCGATTCTACCGGATCGACAGGAGGAACAACTCTCCATTGCCCATTTTTCAGAGCCTTTTATCTTCACTGAGGGAAGATAAAGGGGCAAAACATCTGAATTAACTTGTGAAACAGAATTGAAATCTTTTTCGTATCAACTTCCTGCGCCTGAATCCCGGATCAATTGTTCAGAAGATAATCCCTCTAATTTTTCGACCTTTCTATGTACCGTCTCACCATTTTCCTCATACTCTTTGGAATATGGCTCATTTTCTCCGGTCAATTTGATGTCTTTCATCTGACCCTGGGTCTGCTCTCATCTCTCTTTATTACCCTTATCTCTTCGGATTTCTTCTTTGAGGATCGTTCAAAGACTCTGGGTAATCGAATAAAGGAAGCGTTTCGCATTCCAGGCTATTTACTCTGGCTGCTCTATCAGATCCTGCTTTCCAATATACATGTCCTCAAGCTGGCTTTTTCACCTAGGCCAACCGAGAAGATCGACCCGTCGATCGTCCGAATCAAAACAAAACTAAAGACAGATTTCGGACGCTTCATCCTGGCCAACTCTATCACCCTGACACCCGGAACCATTACAATCGATGTACAGGATGACGAGCTCCTGATACACTCCATCACTGAGCATACGGCCTCAGGAGTGAAAGATGATGCGATGGAACGTAAGATCTCAAAAGTCTTTGAAGGAGGAGAACTTTAACCCATGGAAGATTTTTTCATTTTTGCAGGAATCGCTGTTTTTGTCCTGATGCTGCCACTCCTCTATCGGATTGCCAGTGGGCCAACCACCATAGATCGCCTTGTCGCCGTTAACGTCATCGGCACTAAAACAAGCGTTTTGCTCATTTTCATCGGAAGTATTTTTGGACGAGTCGACATGTTCGTCGACTTCGCTCTCACCTATGCGCTGCTCAACTTTATCGGTTCATTGGCGGCAGCTCGTTATCTTAACAGAGTGAATCCCGACCAGCAATTCTCTAACCTTCAGACAAAAGAATAGGCATATGATCCTGAATATTATCTGCATCACTCTGGTCTCTTTAGGTATTCTCTTTTTTATCGGAGGAGCCCTCGGCATCCTTCGTTTTCCAGACTACTACACTCGGATGCATGCCGCTGGAAAAGGAGATACCATGTCTATCTTGCTTATTTTCGGAGGCATCGCCCTCTACCAAATGCACGAGGTCACCGTGGCCAATGCTCTGGTAGCCGGAAAAATCCTCTTCATCGCAGCATTTATCATGCTCACCAGCCCAACCAGTACACACGCACTGATGAGAGCTGGATATGAAGAAGGGATCAGACCCTGGACCCGCAAGACTAAGAAAGGACAATCCGACTCATGATCTGGGCTTTTGATTTAATCCTTCTTATCTTTCTGGTCATCACAGCCATCATTGCGCTGCAGGTCAGAGACCTCTTGAGCGCCACGATGATTTTCGGTGTTTACAGCTTTCTTATGTGCCTATTTTGGGCCGAAATGGGAGCCGTCGATGTTGCCTTCACTGAAGCAGCGATCGGAGCCGGAGTCAGTACCGTCTTTCTTATCGCCACTGTTTTCCGCACATCAAGGAGGTCCTCAGATTGAAAATAATCGGATTCATCGCTGTCTGTATCACGGGGTGGCTTCTGCTCTCCGCTATTAATGATTTCCCCGATTTTGGAGATCCACACTCTCCGGCCAATGGCTATCGCTTATCCCAGTATTATATAACGGATACGTTTACCGATACCTCCGTTCCGAATATGGTCACAGCCGTATTAGCCGACTATCGAGGATATGACACCCTGTTTGAAACCGTGGTTATCTTCACCGCAGGAATCGCCATCATTGGGATTCTTCGCCGTTACGGATCTTCCGATAAGTCGGTGGGACGATCGAAAGCTTTCATTGAAGAGCCAAGAAAAGACCTACTTATCCATACGACCTGCCGGTTGCTGATCCCCATCATCCAGCTCTTTGCTCTCTATGTCATCGCACATGGTCATCACAGTCCTGGTGGCGGGTTCCAGGGAGGAGCTATCTTCGGCGCCAGCTTCATTCTACTAGCTCTGGCCCACAATTTAAAAACGGCCGAGAAGCGAATGCCTGAACGCCGGATACTCACCTTGGCTGGAGTCGGTATTTTCATCTATGCCGGTTTCGGGTTGGCCTGTCTTATCCTCGGTAACAATTTCCTCGATTACAGCATTCTCCACAAGCTCCTCCCCATCACTCCAATAGAGGCTCGTTCTCACAGTATGCTGGGAGTGGAGATCGGCGTCGCCTTCACCGTGACTGCGATCATGTTTTCGATTTACTCAAATCTCGTCTCAAGCAGCAGAATGAAGGAGGGCCTATAATCCCATGGAATTCCTCGAATCCATTTCCGGTAAATTTAACTACTGGATCTATGTTATCATCATGATGATCGGGCTTTTTGCCATGATCTCAAAAAATAACCTGATCAAGAAACTGATCGGTATGTCTATTTTTTAGACAGCCATTATTCTTTTTTACGTTTCGATCGGGGTCAAAGATGGCGCCACTATTCCGATTCTTTATCACGATCAGGTTCACGGAGCTCACGTCGAAGAACATCACGATGAAGCTACTACCACTCATCCGGTCGAAGCCTCAGCCCCTTCACATCCGAGCATCAATCCGGACGACTTCGCGAATCCACTGCCTCATGTCCTCATGCTTACAGCTATTGTCGTGGGTGTCAGCACTCTGGGAGTTGGCCTGGCTGTTACTCAAAAATTGTATAGAGAATTCGGCTCTATCGAAGAAAACGAAATCCTCGAAAAAATTACCTCTGGCAAATGATCGAGCAATCTCCCGCCTTCATTCTCCTCGCCCCTTTCTTCACGGCTATCTTCATAGCCTTAGTGGGTATCCGCTTTCGCTGGATCTGCTTTCCGTTGGTCCTGATCAGTCTGACTCTCTCGGTTATTGCCAGTGTCTGCACCCTCTTTCGGGTTCTGGACGAAGGAACACTGCGCTACTTCCTAGGGGGATGGGCACCGCCTTTTGGCATTGAATTCCGTATCGATGGACTCAATGCACTTGTCGCTATCGTCATAACTGTTGTCGCTCTGATCACCGGAATCTACTCTCGTCAGAGAGTTCTCGCTGAAACGCCCGATAAAGTATCCCAGTTCTACACACTCTATCTTTTACTGGTCGCAGGACTCGTTGGCATGGTCATCACAGGTGATGCCTTCAATCTCTACGTCCTGCTCGAAATTTCCTCTCTCACCAGTTATGGCCTGATCGCGATGGGCCCTAAGAGAGCCACTCTCGCAACGTTCAAGTATATCATCATGGGGACGATCGGAGCGTCCTTTTATCTACTTGGAGTGGGTTACCTCTATATCAAAACGGGGTCCCTCAACATGTTAGATATCCATGAGCAACTGGTAGCCAACAATCTCCTCGGCTCTCAGTCCGTGATGGTCGCCTTTATTATGATCACTATAGGCGTGTGGATCAAGATGGCCTTCTTCCCTCTTCACTCTTGGCTTCCCAATGCCTACGCCTTTGCTCCAACGACCACCAGCTCTCTTCTGGCTCCTCTGGTAACCAAGGTCATGATCTACGTCATGATTCGGATGATGCTCACCGTCTTCGGTGTTGAATACACTTTCATCCAACTGGACTGGAGTAACATCGTCATCTGGATGTCTGTGATCGCCATCCTCTCGGGATCAGTCATGGCGCTCGCTCAAACGGACTTACGCAAAATGCTCGCCTTCCTCATCATCGCCGAAGTCGGCTATATGGTCGGTGGCGTTTGGCTAGCAGACCAATCCGGAATGATCGGAGCCATTTACCACATCATCAGTGATGCCTTCATGACACTTTGCGTCTTCCTCTTTGCCGGAATCGTTTTTGCCAAAACGGGGAATCGAAATATCAATGCTGTCGAAGGAATGTTTAAGAAAATGCCTCTAACCATGATGGCTTTTATCGTCGGTGCTTTTTCACTCATCGGCATCCCTCCTACCTGTGGTTTCTTCAGTAAATGGTATCTTATCCAGGGAGGTATTAACTCCGGGCACTGGGAATTTGTCATCGCCCTACTCCTCTCCAGTTTAATCAATGCTATCCTCTTTTTCCGCATTATCGAAATCGCCTACTTCGGAGCAAACCCAGCCGAAGGACACGGGCATCATCATACCGAAGAGCCCAAGAGATCTGAAGCATCTCCTTCCATGTTGATTCCGCTTCTCTGCACCGCAGCGTTGCTCCTCGCGATCGGTATCTTCAACGATCCCATCATCCGTATCATCACCGATTTCGTAGTCGCCACCGGTCTTCGCTAATATGACACCGACAACACTCACCAGTTTTACTCCGGTCCTAGCCTCGTTGGTTTCTCTCTTGGCGGTCCTCCCTATTGTCTACTTCGGTCGCAAGCCCAATCTACGTGAAGGCTTCACCTTCCTCGCAGGATTTATTAAACTTGGATTAGTCCTTTCAATGCTTCCGATCATTTTGGCCGGAAACACCATCGAGTATACCCTATGGGAAATAGTACCGAATCTTTCCATCGCTTTTCGCGTCGACAGTTTCGGAATGATTTTTGCACTGGTGGCATCTTCTCTCTGGATCGTCACCTCGCTCTATTCCGTCGGTTATATGCGTGGTCTCAAAGAGCATTCACAAACCCGTTTCTATTCGTTTTTTGCCATTTCTCTTTCAGCGACCATCGGCGTCGCCTTCTCTGCCAACCTCTTAACGCTCTATCTCTTTTATGAGATGCTTTCGTTAGCGACCTATCCTCTGGTCACCCACCATCAGGACAAGGAAGCCCGCACAGGTGGACGAACCTACCTCACCTACCTACTCAGCACCTCTATTGGATTTGTTCTACCTGCCCTGATTTTTATTTTCCTGAAAACGGGCAGCAGCATGGACTTCACCAGCGGTGGTTTCCTCAGTGGGCACATCGGGGCATCTGAAGCTCTGGTGCTCCTTCTTCTCTTTACCTTCGGCTTCGCCAAAGCTGGATTGATGCCCTTCCATTCATGGCTCCCCGGAGCAATGGTCGCACCCACTCCCGTCAGCGCCTTACTCCATGCAGTCGCGGTGGTTAAAGTCGGCGCCTTCTGTATCATCCGAGTTTATACAGGTGTTTTCGGGATCGATTTCCTCAGTAACTTGGACCTGGGAACAATGATCACCTGGATAGCGGCCTTCACCATCATCACATCCTCCCTAATTGCGCTAACTCAAGATAACCTGAAGCGCCGTCTGGCTTTTTCGACCGTCGGACAGCTTGCGTACATCATTCTGGGTGTCGCCCTCCTGACTCCCTATGGTCTAACGGGAAGCATGATGCACATCGCCATGCACGCTTTTGGAAAAATCACTCTCTTCTTTTGTGCCGGCGCTATTTTTCAAGCAACAGGCAAAAAATATATCAGCGAGATGGTTGGAATCGGCAAACGTATGCCAATCACAATGATCGCTTTTTTTATTGGCTCGATGAGCGTTGTCGGGCTTCCCTTTGCCGGTGGATTCTGGAGCAAATTCTATCTGCTATGGGGAACCGTAAGCGATGGTCAGCACTTCATGCTCATAGTCCTCTTGATCAGCTCTCTCCTCAACGCAGCCTATTTCTTCCCTATCGTTTTCAAAGCCTTCTTTTGCAAACCGGAAGAATCTCTTTTCGAGAATAAGATCCAGGAAGCACACCCCTGCGCTGTCATTGCGCTCTCCTTAACAGCGCTCGGCTCTATTTTCCTTTTATCTATCCGGATTTGATCTTCGCACTGGCAGATTCCGCAACAAAGTACTTCATACCCTTCTAAAATTCGCATCTAATGAAAAAAGAATTACAGGAACTTAAACACGAAGCATGGCCTGGCTATCGGACAGCCTTCATTATCGTTTTTTCCCTCTTAACGATCTATCTCCTAATTATTTTTCTAACTGCGCCCGATGGCGGATCTATAAATCTCCACCACTGAAATTAAGTGTAGAAAAAACGATTACATTTTGAACCATGGCCCAATCGAACTCTCCTAAAAAACCCAAAAGCGTAAAGATCATCCTTAACGGTCTCTTCATCCTCTGTGGTTTTATTTTTCTACTCGATTTTCTTTTTCTCTCCGAAAAATTCGATAAACACGCCATTTATGAATGGGAAAACTGGCCTGGGTTTTATGCCGTCTTTGGGTTTGTTGCCTGTGTGCTTCTTGTGCTAATTTCCAAATACATTCTTCGCCCCTTGGTGAAAAGAGACGAAGACTACTATGAGTAATTCTATTCCTCCACAATTTATCCTTCTTATTGGGGCTCTTCTCATCCCACTGTTTAGAGGAAAGCTCAAATTGGGCTACATGCTCGCTCTGCCGGTATTTGCTTTCTATAACTATTTGCAAATGCCTGAAGGTGTCTACTGGACCTTTGAGCTTCTCGATTTTAAACTAATTTTTGGACGAGCCGACAAACTTAGCCTTATCTTTGTCAATATCTTCACCGTCGTCACTTTCATCGCGGTCATTTACAATATCCAAGCTCGCAACAATCTCGAATACTTCGCGGGTTTTCTCTATGCTGGGTGTGCTATCGGCATGGTCTTGGCAGGCGACTTGATCACTTTTTTTATTTTTTGGGAAATGCTCACCTTTGGAGCAGTGCTCCTCATCCTAGCTCGGAAATCTTCCCGATCCATGGGCGCCGCTATCCGATATTTATTGGTCCACATTGTTGGAGGACTAATCCTCCTATCAGGCATCATACTTCATTTCAAAGAATTCGGTTCCCTTGAGTTCGGATACATCGGCCTGAACCATCTCTCCAGTTATCTTATCTTCATCGGGTTCGGCTTAAATTGTGCCTGGCCAATTCTTCATGCCTGGTTACCCGATGCTTATCCGGAAGCTTCGATCGGAGGTGTTATCTTCATGGCAACCTTTACCACCAAAGGCGCTGTCTATGCCCTCATGCGTGGTTTTCCCGGAGAGCCTTCGCTTCTGTGGATCGGAATGGCTATGGCGATCTTTCCCATTTTTTATGCCGTTCTCGAAAATGACCTCCGAAAAGTCCTCGCCTATAGTTTGATTAACCAAGTTGGTTTTATGGTCGTGGGTATTGGCATTGGAACCTCACTTTCCCTCAACGGTGCTGCCGCACATGTTTACTGCCACATTTTATACAAGGCTCTTCTTTTCATGTCGATTGGAGCCATCATACGTCAAACAGGAAAAGTAAAAGCAACTGAACTCGGAGGACTTTTTAGATCGATGCCCTTTACAGCTGTATGCTGTATGATCGGAGCCGCTTCCATTTCAGCGTTTCCCTTATTTAGCGGTTTCGTCAGTAAATCGATGGTGATGTCTGCTGCTGCAGAAGGTCATTACACTATTATTTGGGTAGCCCTTCTCTTTGCTTCTGCCGGAGTATTTCATCATGCTGGTATCAAAATCCCTTTCTTTGCGTTCTTTTCGCACGACTCAGGCATCAGAGTGAAAGAAGCTCCGATAAATATGCGTATTGCGATGGGGATAGCAGCCTTTCTTTGTATCTTTGTCGGAATCTTTCCCAATCAAACTCTCTACAAGCTATTGCCCTTTGCCGTTGAGGTCGCTTATGAGCCATACACATTTGCGCACGTCATGGGCCAGGGAATGCTACTGATCTTTTCTGCTTTGGCTTTTACCCTCTTGCTTCTCTCAGGTATTTATCCGGCAGAAATTCGTGCTATCAATATCGATGCGGATTGGTTCTACCGCAAAGGAGGCCGCCTTTTCTATTCTTTCTTTGATTACAGCCTGAATGGAATCAATACCTTTGCTCACAAAACATTCATTGCCGGAGCAACCGCCAGTATTTGCCGAGCCGCCAAGGAAGGCCCCGCCAAGGCTATCATTTTTCTGCTAACTCCTTACTGGACACTCACAGGAAACAACTCCCAGCAACAAGCCGTTAAGCGTAAGAACTTGCGACGTCAGATCGAAAAAGGAAGCTTCCCCATCGGCATAACCGCCTGTCTAGCCGTTCTCCTTCTGGGTATCCTTTTCTTCTTTTAGGAAATAAGAGAAAGGGGGAAAGAAAGCTGCTTTTTTTCCCTCCAAGAAGCGAAGTACTTGCCATCCACAGGGCTCTGATGTTCGCTTCACGGCACTATGCGTATCCGAGCATTCCAGGGCCTGCGTCCATCACAAAAAGCTGTCAAAGAGATTGCCTCTCTTCCGTATGATGTGGTTTCCACCGAAGAAGCCCGCGCCCTCGCGAAGGACAATCCCTTAAGTATGCTGCATGTCGTCAGAGCGGAGATTGATCTGCCTGAGGGAACCGATCCCTACTCTGATGCCGTTTACCAGAAAGCAAAAGAGAATCTCGAACGCCTCCAGAAGGATAAAAATCTCATTCGTGACAGTGCGCCCAGCTTGTTTATCTATCAGCAACAGATGGGATCACATATTCAGCGAGGGTTAGTAGCACTCTGCCACATCGATGACTATGAAGCTGGACTGATCAAGAAACATGAAAAGACACGGCCTCAAAAAGAAAACGACCGCACGCGCCTGACCAGTGATCTCGCCGCAAATACGGGCCCTGTTTTTCTCACCTATCCCGATAACTCGACTATTGACGGAATCATCGACACCACCTGCAAGGAAGCCCCTCTTTACGACTTCACCGCCGAAGATGCTATCCGCCATACAGTATGGAAGATCAGCGATGAAGACTCTGTCCTTTCTGCCTTTATCCCAGTCGCGGCCTTTTATGTAGCCGATGGACACCATAGAGCCGCCAGTGCGGCTAGAGTGGGTAAAGAGCGACACAACGCAAACCCAAGCCATACCGGAAACGAAGACTACAACTGGTTCCTCACAGTCCTTTTCCCTTCGTCTCAACTTAAAGTTCTCTCCTACAACCGCCTGGTAGCAGATCTAAATGGGCACAGCGCCGAACAGATCCTTGAGTATCTCCAGAAGACTCCTCACCTCACTCTTTCTGAAAATGCCAATCCTGAACCTCAAAACCCGGGAGAAGTCAGCCTCTACCTCAATAAAAAGTGGTATGGACTTAAACTGGAAGTGAGCTCCGATGCAGATCCCGTTGCACGACTCGACGTCAGCATGCTACAGGATCGCGTCCTCTCTCCACTTCTCGGGATCGATGATCCTCGAACCAATACGCGCGTTGAATTTGTGGGAGGGATCCGTGGAACCTCCGAACTCGAAAAAAGGGTCGATTCTGGAAGCGCTGCTATCGCCTTCTCCCTCTATCCTTTCCGGATCAATCAACTCATTGATATCTCCGATGCAGATCAGATCATGCCACCCAAAAGCACCTGGTTTGAGCCAAAACTGAGATCAGGCCTCTTTATCCATACGTTCGAAAAGTAAGACCTGAACGTCTTTAATCCATTCCAGAAGGTACGGCACTCCTTCTGGAGGGTCACACGATGATACAGATCAAAGCATCTGCCTGATTCATCTTTCCACAAAAAAGCCCTCTAAAAATAGAGGGCTTTGCAAAAATAAAGAGACGAAACAGACTTAGCTGCCTGACCGTTGACGACGGAACTTGGACTGGAATTTCTCTACGCGTCCAGCGGTGTCGACAAAACGTTTTTCACCTGTGTAAGCAGGATGCGAATCACTGGTTACATCACGCACCACAACGTGGTATTCAACTCCATCGATGGTTTCCTTACGCTGAGAAGTCAGAGTAGACTTCGTAAAAAATTGCTTTCCGGATGAAACGTCTACGAAGCAGACATCGTTGTATTTTGGATGAATTTCAGATTTCGCAATACAAAAAGAGTTAATTAACCCTGACGAGCTTTGAAGCGAGGGTTTGACTTGCAGATCACGTATACTCTGCCTTTACGACGAACAACCTGACAGTCAGGATGACGATTCTTGGCAGATTTAAGAGATGAAAGGACTTTCATAAGGAGGCCAAAACATGCATCTGAAGCAGTCCTGTCAATACCTTTGGTAGACTTTCTTACGAGGAACCCGACATATTTCTCGAAGAAGCCCCTCCAAACTCTGTTTTTCTCAGAAGAAGCCCTAATTCAGGGATGGATC
>JAESUN010000143.1 GCA_016763045.1 Opitutaceae bacterium
CGACACAGTTCGCTGGAGTTGTGACTGGCGCTACCAGGATGCGACCCAATCCACCATCCGCGAAAACCAAGGACACCTGGCCCTCAGTAAGATCCATCCAAATAAAGTTGTTCGCAGCGCCGAACAATGGGCCCGCTTATCCTTCAGGTAAGAAAGGCGTCTTATTGACTCGCCCTACTTCATCCGGATGCTAGAGGAAAGACTGCTAAGACAATCTTTCCTCTTAAAACTCTAAAACATCTCTGTTTACGTGCTCACATCCCTCTTTTTAATCCTCGGTTTTATCTGCCTGATCAAAGGAGCCGGTCTATTAGTGAATGGAGCTTCCGTTTTTGCAAAACAGCTAAAGCTTTCCAACCTTTTTATCGGACTAACGATTGTTGCCTTCGGCACATCTGCCCCTGAATTGGTTTTAAATATCATCGCGAGTTTCCAGGATCATGGAGATCTGGCATTGGGAAATATTGTTGGCTCCAACATCGCAAACGTCCTCCTGATAGGCGGTCTAGCAGCGGTTATTTACCCGGTCAAAATACAGAGCAGTACCATTTGGAAAGAAATTCCTCTCAGCCTGCTGGCCTTTGCTGTTTTGTTCGCCTTCGCCAATGATCGCTTAATCGACAATAGGGAATGGTCTGTCATCAGCCGAATAGACGGAATCGTCCTCATCGGATTTTTTCTCATTTTTCTCTATTATACATTTACGATATCCAAAGTCACCGATGAAGAAGACCTTCCCCCTGAAAAATCAAAAGTCCTCATCAATATAGGCAAAGTCCTCCTTGGAATTTTCGGCCTTGCCTTGGCGGCAAATGGATCATTGAGAGCGCCACAACCATCGCAGAACACTTTGGCCTCAGTGAATCTCTCATCGGTCTGACACTTTTGGCGATTGGAACCTCCTTGCCTGAAGCAGCGACCACTCTCGTCGCAGCTCTAAAGAAAAACTCGGATCTAGCGATCGGAAACATCGTGGGATCAAGCATCTTCAACATTTTCTTTGTTTTGGGGATCAGCGCTACCATTAACCCCATCCCTTTCAACACAGCCCTCAATACGGATATTGCCATCGGAGTGGCCTCATCATTGATCCTCTATTATTTCGTCTTTGCAGGAAAAAAGAAACACGTTGTCGAAAGAAAGGAAGGAATTGCTCTCATGACAACATATGCCCTCTACCTTGTCTTTCTCGCCTGGAGAGGATAACATAGTAGCACCGCAGTCTTTTTCCTCTCATGCCTTCAAGCGAAGTTCAATCTCCTCCCCTCCGTCCACTACCGGAGCCAATCGATAAGAGCCAACCACTTACCGCCCTCGCCCCCATGCAGGATGTCACAGACATGCCTTTCATGACGGTGATATCAGAATTTGGTAGTCCTGACTATTTTTTCACTGAATACTTTCGCGTCCACGAGCACTCAAAACTCGAAAAACATATCCTTCAGGCCATCACCGAGAACACAACCAATCGGCCTGTTTTCGCCCAATTAATTGGCGAAAAGATCCCTGAAATGATTCGAACCGTTAAGGAACTGGTCAAACACCCCATTGCAGGGATCGACCTAAATATGGGATGCCCCGCCCCTAAGGTTTATAAAAAAAATGTCGGAGGAGGTTTATTGAGAGACGTGCAGAAAATCGATCAACTCCTGGGAGCTTTACGTGAAGAAATAGACGGACTTTTCACAGTTAAAATGCGTATTGGATTTGGGGATACGGAAAATTTTGAAGCCATTCTCGCACTGATAAACAAACATCAAATTGATTTACTCAGCCTGCATGGTCGGACTGTTAAAGAAATGTACCGAAGCGAAGTCCATTTCGATGCAATTGCCTTCGCTGTTAAAGCCGTCAATTGCCCTGTCTTATCCAATGGCAATGTAACATCTGCCCGCCGCGCCAAAGAAATAATCGAAGAAACAGGTGCCGCTGGAGTTATGATTGGTCGATCGGCTATTCGTAACCCATGGATTTTCCAGCAAACACGAGAAGTCCTCCAAGGTAAGAAAATCACACAAATCTCACTCACAGAGGTTTATCACTACATCGAAAGACTCTACCATGTAACGAAGAAAACGGATCTCATAGAACGATACCACGTCAACAAGATGAAAAAATATCTCAACTTCATCGGTCAGGGCGTCGATCCCGAAGGATCCTTCCTCCACGAAATCCGTAGAGTCCAAACAGAGAAAGAGTTTTTCAACGTCTGCGAAAAACATCTGCTCAATACAGACAAATGGTTTGCTGATGAGCCCTTCTCCGGCGTCATTGCCCGACCAAATTGCGAAACACCGCTTGCGAAAAACCTAAGTTAGACCGAGAGCTTTTTTTCCTTCTTCGGAAATCATCTGAGGATTCCAAACCGGGTCCCATACAATCGAAACATCGGCAGATTCAACTGAAGACAGACGTTCGATCTTCGACTTGGCATCACCCGCAATCGCTGGGCCCATACCGCAGCCCTGCGCTGTTAAGGTCATTTTAATGGATACATTGTATTTTCCAGAATCCAGTTTTTCAGCACTCAGATCGTAGATCAACCCGAGATCCACTATATTAACAGGGATCTCAGGATCGAAACAGGATTTCATCGCATCCCAGACTGCATCCTTCGAAAACTCTTCCGAGTGAGCCGCCTCATCCGTCTCAGTTTGATGTTCAAAACCTTCCCCGAGCGCATCCCTGTCAAAAGCAGCTATTTGGAAAAGCCCTTGATTCGTTCTCACCGTTACATTCCCACCCAAAGTCTGAGAGACAAAAACAGTCTCTCCCTTAGGCAAAGTGACCGCAGTCCCTGCCGGAATGGCTGTCGCGGAACAATCTCTCACTAATTCTATTTCTTCGTTCATTCGATTTTTTGATATAAAGATTAATCAATCTCCACGGAAAACGGCATTAAAGCATAAACATCCCGTGGGTCATTGAGTGATTTTAAAAGGGTCAACTCCTTTTCTATCTGGCGAAAAATTGGAGAATAGTCTCCAAGCTTACTCACGATAGGATCTGATTTATGCTGCAAGGATGCTTTAAGCTCATCTAAGAAATTACGCGGAGCGGGATAATCGACGACTGCATAATTCCTGCCTTCTAGATCTGCCCTAGAAACCGCTGCCTGAATCGCGTCTTCCAGACCACCTACTGCATCTACTAGCCCTAACTCGAATGCCTCCTTACCTGACCAGACTCTTCCTTGTGCCATTTCTTTGACCTTTTCCATATCGATCTCACGCCCTCTGGAAACATGCTGGAGGAATTGCTCATAAATATCATCCACAACATTTTGTATAAGCCTCAATTCAGCCGCTGTTTTGGGGCGGGTAATACTTTCCAAATCAGCATATTCACCCGTTTTAACCACATCAAAGGTAAAGCCATGATTATTGGCTAATTTCTTAATATTTGGCAAAATGCCAAAAACACCGATTGAACCCGTGATCGTTGTCGGTTCCGCAAAAACCTCGTCACCATAAGCCGAAATCCAATATCCGCCAGAAGCCGCATAAGATCCCATCGAAACGATCACCGGTTTTATCTGACGTGTCAGAATCATTTCATGCTGAATAACCTCTGATGCAAAAGCACTCCCACCAGGGCTGTTCACTCGTAAAACAACAGCCTTCACTTTAGGATCCGCCCGTAGCTTCCGTAGTTCACGGGCCAGTCGTGCTCCCCCTATCTGACTTCGATCACCCTCACCCGCAACGATGACTCCTTCCGCATATAAAACAGCTATCTGAGAGCGTGCATGCGCATCATTCTCAAAACCATACACATATGCTTCCAAAGCAACTTGATTAAAAGACCCGGCTTCATTCGTCGTTCCCGTAACATCACAGAGGCTCGTTATAAATTCCGGGAAATAAGAAACCTCATCAACCAGTCCAACCCTCAGACTCGTTTCGGCATTAAAGATCCCGTTTATATCCACCAGCTCCTGAAGTTTATTCGAAGCGATTCCTCTTGAAGCAGCGATGGTCTGCAAAATATCACCCCAAAGATCATCCAGAAGTTTCTGAGTCTGCTCCCTATTCGCAGGGCTCATCTTATCTAGAATAAACGGCTCAACCGCGGACTTGTATTTGCCGACACGGGTTACCTGAACCTCCACTCCGTATTTTTTGAAAAACCCACTCATGAACATGGGTTCTGAAGCCAACCCTGCAAAATGTAACATCCCAGAAGGATTCAGAACCACCCGATCAGCCACTGACGCGAAATAATACTTACGGGCATTCCCAGAAGTCACATACGCAATGACGGGCTTCCCAGAGGCCTTGAACGTCTCAATCGCTTCTCGCACTTCCGTGAGAGCGGCATACCCAACTCTCGGCCCTGAAGAATCGGAAGTATCATGTAAATACAATCCCTTGATATCATCATCTGTAGCCGCTTTGGCGATTCCCTTGAGAAGAGTTCGAAGAGAGATGGTACTAGGCCCTTTATCTCCTAACACTTCTCGCAATATTTGCAGATCTCCATCTAAGACGGGTGCATCCTGTATATGCATGCCCATATCGATCACCAGCAGCGAATCCGCCGCAACAGCCTGAACCTTCTCTGCTCCCTCATAGGAAATCGATGTAACAAGAATCCCAATAAAGAGTAGAAAGGCCAAAAAGAATCCACCCGCCACAAAACCCATCGCGACCAGACAGGCGAAAACCATTTTGAAAAAATCCTTCATATGTAAACTAATCCTAACAACGAAGCCCTTTATTCCTCAAGACACAAATCAGTTTAATCAATAACCTGCTAAAAGCGCTTAGAGGAAGTTCTAGAGTAAAAAACCTATTTCTGACTGGAAATTCCTCAAAGTTCAGACAACTGTATCACACCCATGTTTGCTATCCTAGTGCTCATTACTTGCGTTCTCTCTTACCTCGCTTACCGTTTTTATGGGAATTTTCTCTCCAAAAGATGTGGGCTGGACGATAATCGAAAGACTCCAGCACATGAGCTGGAAGATGGCGTCGACTATGTTCCGACTCGTTCCAGCATCGTTTTTGGACACCACTTCTCATCTATCGCAGGCACGGGGCCCATCGTGGGGCCTATTTTAGCCGCTCTTTTTTTTGGATGGGGGCCCGCCTGGATCTGGATCGTTCTTGGTTCTATTTTTATTGGAGGTGTTCATGATTTTGGCAGCACTCTGATGTCTATCCGCAATAAGGGCCGGTCCATCGCTCAAACAAGTTGCGACTTGGTCGGACAAACAACCGGCCGCATTTTCATCATCTTTGTCCTCTGCGCTCTGGTCTATGTGCTGGTCGTCTTTATCGATCTCACCGCCAATACCTTTACTCGATCCCCTATTGTCGCCTCCGCATCTGGATGGTTTGTCTTCGTAGCCATCGCTTTTGGTTTTGTCGCAGCACGGACAAAGCTGAGCTTCAAAGCCTCCATCTTCATCTTTGTCCCTCTCACTTCTGCTGGATTGATCGTTGGCGAAGCACTGCCTTCTCCAGAATTGAGCAAAGACACCTGGCTTATCATCGTGATGGCCTACGCCGTCATAGCAGCCGTCATGCCGGTCAATATGCTACTCCAGCCACGAGACTTTCTCAGTTCCTTCTTCCTTTATGCCCTTCTAGGAGCAGGGGTACTAGGTATCCTCTTCGGTATTCCAACAGTAGAGGGACAGATGTTCACTGGCTGGACCAGTGAAAAGGCTAGCCCGATCTACCTCATGCCAGCTCTCTTCATTACCGTCGCTTGCGGAGCCTGTAGCGGCTTCCACAGTGTTGTTGCCAGTGGAACAACGTCCAAGCAACTCAACAAAGAAAGTGACGTCAAAAAGATCGGATATGGCTCCATGCTGGTCGAAGGCGTTCTAGCAACACTCGCCTTGGGCACCATCGCTGTTTTAAGCACTTCCGATATCGCAGCCCTCAAATCGGCAGATCCTATTTCCATTTTTGCCGCAGGTTTCAGTAAGATTCTTTCCCCTTTTGGTGTGGGCGCTTCTTTCGCCGAAAACTTCGCCTTCCTCGCGATCAGTACATTCTTACTCACGACTCTAGATACCTGCACGCGTCTCTGCCGTTTTCTCATCGAAGAACTCTTTGGATGGCGCAATGCAAGCAGCCGTTATATCGGAACTGCTCTGGTAATGGTCATTCCTGCTTATTTTGTTTTCCAGACATTCGACGGGCAACCCGCCTGGAAAGCCACCTGGCCACTCTTTGGTTCAACCAACCAACTCCTGGCTGCACTCGCATTGATCACTTTCACCGTTTTCTTACGTAAGAATAATATCAAATCCGGCTTCGCTCTCATCCCCGCGCTCATCATGCTTCTGATGCCCCTTTCGGCGCTTTTCCTTATGGCGAAAGATAATGGTATTTATAACCTAATTGGTGGCACCAGTTTTGTTATGCTCCTCCTCGGAATCTTTGTTTCATGGAGTTCCTTCCGAATTTTATTCGGGCCTCAAAAAGCAACGAACACCTCATCAGAGTCATCGAATTAACCCCCTTCGAAATATCCTTTTCGACCGAAGCCTCTTTTTTAAGAGGCTTCTTTTTTGGGATAATCAGCCCTTCCACGTAAAGGCATGACATAAAGCGACGCCCGCTGCATCTGCTTCATCAAAAGCCAACGTACGCCCATGGCCTAGATGCGCCATTACCGTCTTGGCCATTTGCTCCTTACTAGCTCTGCCGACACCGACAACTGCCAGCTTCACCCGAAGAGGTGCGTATTCGAAAATAGGTTTATCCTGAGCCGCAGCAGCCGCAATCG
>JAESUN010000144.1 GCA_016763045.1 Opitutaceae bacterium
ACCTCATAAAAATCTTCTCGAACTAATTTACTAATGTCTCCTTCGCCTTTAGGAAGACTCCTTTTCTGACACTTTATATAATATGAATTTCAACACCAGCCTCAGCCTAGGCCCCAAAAGCAATAACTCATCATCCGAAAGAGAGCGACTCATCGAGTTTATCAATATCAAACTCGCCTCACGAGGATACCCCATCTACGGAGATGAAAAAGACTACCCCTACTTGAGCCTGAACCATTCGCTTATTGCCGGGTACCAAGAAAAAAATAGACTTCTAAATAACTATCTCTGCCCAACCGATCAACGTATTCATGACTTTCTGACAGATTATCTATCCGAAGTCATCGAACCAGAAGAAACCCTACTCCCCCGTAATTCACTCATCCTTGAACGACATGGCCTCGCCCGCCTTCTGTCCATCCCTCCTGACAAAGATTCCTTCACCTCTGATATCATCAGCTCCTATCGAACGAAACAAGGCGTCCTGCATAATCCAGCGAACGATAGACGGACAACCAAAGGAGTTTTCCATATTGTTGAAGGAGGATTTACCGTTCCAGCAGATAAAAAAGAAGTTCCTAAGGGCACCTTTGCAAAATTACTCCGCCATGCAATTAATCCTCCTAAGGAGCTACTGCGACTTCCCTTCACTTCCACACAAGAAAAAGAAGCACACCTTTTTGCATCCCTCCTTTTACGTCCCACCGTCTGTCCGGAAGTTCCTGGATTTTTAGAGGAAAAATCATTGGAGATCCGTTTTTTTGCCCCCGGAAATCTCGTTAGCAATCTAGATTTTGTCGAATCGATTTTTGGCAACGCAGGAGATCCATACCTGCCGGATCATAACGCTGCATTGGATATAGATCACTGGTCTGGTCAAACAGGCTGTGTTATACTCGCCCCTCATCTCGTCCATCTAACCAAGAAAGAACTGGGACTCCCTCATATTGACGATGCGAATGCTCGTCAGAAAAAAGAGGGCATGTGCTGGGAAAATGAAAAGGAAATATATAACGATGGATCTGCTTTCAAAATAACCTGTAGAGACAAACGCGGAGTCATCGTAACCATCATCGCCGATAACTATTTTGGGTACTGCAAAAAAGAAGTTAAAACACAGATCAGCTATGCCTGTAATCTATATGGATTAAGCGAAGAGGAACACTCGGGAGGAGCCCTCGCATTTCCCGCCTATGACTTAGGAGAAAACTTCAGCCTCAGTCATTACTTTCCCCAGGTTAATCACACCTTTGCCAACGTTTCGGAAAGTTATGCCGAGCTAATGCACTTGCAACCGCAAGGCTTTGGCATCGATAAAACCTTCGCCAACATTATCTACCTCCCCGAAGGAGCCCAGATAAACCTAAAAGACCAGATCATTCATTGGCAGACCGAAGATAAACCACAGTCCCTCAAACTCCTTCCAGAAAAAACCTATGTGCTCCCCTCCGGGTACAAAGTTGAAATGGTTAAACCCTCAGAAGGCCGCCGCTGGCGACTCATCGGAACAACTGCTGAAGGAACCTTTTGCCATAAACCCTGTACCGTTTCCGGTGGTGGCAAATCAGAAATTTCAAAATCAATTTCTGATGCAATGATTCATGGACCCATCTTCATCGGGAATCTCAAGGAGGATTTTGATTTCGTCGAGGAAATCATCGCTCGAGATTATCGAACACGATTCAAGGATTCCACACCAGATCAACCCGAAAGCCGGCCTCTACTTCATACCAATCGTTCCCTTGGCTCTGTCGTTAAATTACTGACTCCTAGCCCTGATTATAGTGATGAATACAATGATTGGCTTCGCTCCATCCCAGGACCGATTAGGGATCTCGTCTTTCTGGTCAAGCGGCGGTTCAGCCCTAACTGGGGCAATAAATGGCGGCAGCGCTTCACGGTTGATGTCATTGATGGAATTGCTGGAAACGAACTCAAATATCGCAACCAAAAGATAATTACACACTACCTCAGAGTTGGCTTCGCAGAAGATGGTTCTTGGCGAACCTTCAGCCTGAGAAAAGACTTTTTCCCGGCCACAAAAATCCAAAGAGAAGATGACATCAGCGCATCCATCGTTGTCCCCGAAAAGGTTCTCAAAGGATTGAACCCAGATCTAAAACACCCGTCATGGAAATTTGTCACAAATTGTGAATACCGTCTTTTTCAAAGACCAGATGATGCGATCATCAAAGGCTATGATATCCAAACCGAAAAAGATTTTGCGCGATCTGATAACTTCTTTTCTAACTATGAGCCTCTCACGCGCGAAACAGCCAAGGAAATAGTTGAAGATGTTATCCACTTCGATCAGTTCACTGCTCCAATGCAAAAGGTCATCCGGGATTTCGCACAAGCAAAGGAACGTCCTGAGTATGTCGTTTCGTCGGCTCAACCTCGTCTAGTCAACGGCTCTCCCAGCAAAAACCCACGCTATCTCCAGGTGCGACCTGACCTGGAAGCCGAGAGGAATAATTATCTGGCACAACTCGGAACCAGACTCTACCGGAGGATCCCACTTGGACAAAAAGTACCCTTCCCGGTAAACAGTGTCCTTCCAGGAAGACGCAATAATCCACCAGACCCAGAATTAGGAATCCGATCCCTAGCGGTTTACAACCCCATACATTACCAAGAGCTCCCCGAGCTTTTCATGGATTTCATTGCAAGTCTAACAGGGAAATCGCCTTCAACAACTGGAGCAGGCTCGGAAGGTGCTTTAACGAAAGGGCCCTTCAATGCACTCCCCCCAATCATCGACCTTAACAACGCACTGGTTTCCTACCTCATAACCGACACTCCCGTTTTTTCAACAGCAGCAGGTTACGTCGGTCCAAAATACAAGGTAGCGCATGATATCAGTCTTCTCATTCCCGAAATATGGTCCAGAATGTTCCATCATGAAAAAACACCCGCTTATCTGATTGAGAATGGACATTTCGAAAAGTGCGAAGACTTCGAATACAAAGGCAAAACAGTTCTAGCCAGTCGTCTAGGCTACCGGATAACGGATCGCTTTGTCAGAGCCTTCTTTGGACGTGTTTTCAGTAATCCTGCCACTGTTTTCACAAAAGACATGCTTCAGCCTGAACAACAGGATATGCCAGCATTTGTAGATGGGATCGACAATATCGTATCTACCCAAAAACAAGTAGCACAGCTCTACTTCGAAGACAAAACAATCGAAATGGCCTGCCCTCCGCTAAAAGCACTCTTACACATCATGGCCTACGGAGACTTTGAAGGAAAAGACCTTCAACACCCGGACATTAGGGTTCTATTTTCGAGAGAAGCGCTGGTAAAGAACGAGTGGTATCAAGAAAGACTCAATACCAAACAGGAGTTTGAGAGTAATCTCGCCCAACAAAAGATCCAAGATCTCAGACAATTTTTACAAAAGCCTGTCTATCAAGAAGAAGCAAATCGAATGAACTTGAGAGAGAAACTCAAAAAAGCCGAAAAACACCTGCCCTATCTGCAATCCAAAGAATATCTAGAGAGTCTCTATGGAACCATAGGCAAAGACCCAGCAACAAAAGCGTAAGACAAAAACTTGGTAGGATCTGAGCCATTATGAGAATCTTATTCCGATTCTGTTAGTTTTTTAACGGATTTGGTCGGAATTCTATTGCCCATGATTCCACATCACCTATTTCCTCTCATTTTCTCTTAACACGAAAAGCTCGACCACTTACTAATCCTCTTCCTACAAACTCACCTTTACGTATGAACACGGTTTCTTCTTTGTTGGTAATTCTTGGCAGCCTAGGCGTTTTCCTTTTTGGAATGAAAGTGATGAGCGAGGCTATCCAAAAAGTAGCTGGCCATCGCCTCCGCGCATTGATGCGCACCATGACTCAAAACCGTTTCCTAGGGGCATTTACAGGATTCTTAGTCACTCTTTTGATTCAATCTTCCTCTGCCACAACCGTCATGGTTGTGAGCTTCGTGAATGCTCAGCTACTCACTCTCGTCGAATCTATCGGTGTTATCATGGGAGCAAACCTGGGAACAACTGGTACCTTCTGGCTTGTTTCCACCTTAGGATTTAAGTTCAGTCTCTCAAAAATCGCTCTCCCTATTATCGGAATTGGGTTACCGATGATTTTTGTCAAAAAGGCACAAATCCGCGATTTTGGAGAATTCCTCATCGGATTTGGAATACTTTTCCTAGGACTGAGCTTTCTTAAAGATGCTGTTCCGGATATTAAGAGCCATCCAGAAGTGCTCTCTTTTATCCAGTATTATACGGATCATGGGATTTTCTCTGTTCTTTTCTTTTTTGTGATCGGGATAATCCTTACCATCATTGTCCAATCTTCCTCAGTCGCTGGAGCTATCACTATCACCATGGCATACAAAGGATGGATCGATTTCCCCAGCGCTGCCGCCATCATTCTCGGAGAAAACGTTGGGACAACTATCACCGTAAACCTGGCCGCCATTGGGACAAGCACAACAGCCGTCCGTTCAGCACGCGCCCACTTTGTCTTCAATATTATAGGAGTCCTCTGGATGCTGGTCATTTTCACTCCATTTATCAATATGGTGGAAGCGCTGATACCAGGAAAAGACGCAGAAGGTATCCCCATGCGCATGGCTCTATTTCATACTCTTTTTAACTTTTTAAACATCGCTCTTCTCATCGGGTTTGTTCCTCAAATCGCCAAATTTGTTGAACGCGTTGTTAAAGATAAATCCACGGATGACGAAGGGCCGGAAAAATTCGCCTATATTGCCAGTCCTCTACCCCACACAGGTGAGCTGAATCTGGCGGAAGCGGAGAATGAAATCCTGCGCATGGCTGATCTCACCAAAACCATGTCCAAAGGATTTACCGAACTCTTCGAAAACCCCGAAAGTAAAACAAAAAAGGAAATCGAAGAGCTCAAAAAGATGGAAGAGCTCAGCGATCAACGTGCTCTGGAAATAACCACTTATTTACTCAGATGTTCCGCGGAGCAACTAAGTGAATCCAGCCTGACAAAAGTAACAGGCCTTCTGCGCATCGTTTCGGAATTTGAAGATATCTGTGACTGTAGCTATCGTCTTATCCTTTCTGCCGAAAGAAACCATCGAAAACAATACGTGATCCCCGAAAAGGCCCGTCATGAAGTTTATCGATTTTCAAAAACGACTCTCGAATTCATGGATTTCTACCGAGACAGCCTAACTCGAGAGGTTACGTCCAAAGACATGAAACGGGCCAATGAACTAGAAGATGAGATCGATTCTTTCCGTAAAGCCCTGCGAAAGGAATCTGTCAGTCGGATCCAAAGCGGTGGACAGGTAAAGGGCGAAATTCTCTATATCGATGTCTTAAATAACATCGAAAAAATTGGAAATCATTCGCGCAATATTCTCCAAGCATTACGTCAAGAAGCCTAAGAAAACTTTTCTTTTTTCATCTCATGGATCTAATCTTTCCCTAGATCCAAAGTTGAGATAAGATCGTCAAAAGGTAGACCTTCTCCCCGAAGAGCTTCGAAACCTTCCAGAAAAGCTTGAGGTGAAGACTTCGAAGGCAACACGATATCCAACGAATGCGTCGTACACTGGATGTGCCCTAAGAAACCTTCAAGAGAAACAGAGCACTCTAGACAATCGGAAGGATACGCAACCTTGATACCTGGCCGAGGGAAAGCCTCAATAGCATCTATCACGTCCTCAACCTTAACAGTCTGTGTTAAAGCAAAAGTAAACCGATCGAATAACCCGGCACAGATCTCATTGAAGACATCTTTCGTCAAAATATCCACACAACTCAATCCCGATAACGTTGTAAAAATCTGATAAATTGAAGGGGCCTCTCTTTCTAAATCATACATAATTTCTAGAGAAAACTCCTTTCCATGCAACAAAGCAAAAGGCGGCTCCACCGTAAGAGTTAAATCACGCCTTTTGTAACCAAGTCCTGTTCGCAATCGCTGATAAAGAGCCTCTCCCTCTTGGGATAACTCTGATTCACATATTTTGGCTAGAAACCGATTGGTGGTCTCATTCGCGATATCAGGGACAGTATGTATCCCTTTTTTGAATCCAGATAGAGTTCTCACTTGCCCATGACGGGCTCCCTTAAAGGAGACCGAAGCGAAAACATCAGTGAGGTTTTCCTGAGTCATCTCTCATTTAAAGAACCTCCCATCTCGGAGGTCAATCAATCAAAGCTTTCACCTATTACCACCCCATGAATCAATGGAAGAAGAGCCTTTCTTTCCTCCCCGATGACAAAAGCAGACTGAATTTCCTCAGATACCACTGCCAAGAAACACCCGTCGTTTCCATGCAGTCGACAGATAACCTCCCCCTCCTCTATTTTGCTTCCTACCTTCACCAAATCACTTACTCCCACGGCCGGATCGATGGACTCTTCTATCGAAGAGCGCCCTGCACCAAGTTTGAGAGAAATAATCCCTACTTCCAGCGCATTGACCTCATTCACGTAACCACTTTGAACGGCCCGCACCTCCACGATGTGTTCAGCAAGAGGAAAACGGCTGTAATCATCTATAACTCCCTCATCTCCTCCCTGTTCCTTTATAATTTCTCTAAACTTATCCAACGCAGCTCCTGAAGAAATCTTCTCCTGCAAGAAGGGAAAGGCTTCATTCAAATTATTAACAACCCCAGCACAGATCATCATATGAGCAGTTAACGTCATCGTTACCTCCATCACATCCGCAGGGCCTCTCCCCTGTAAACATTCAATGACCTCGATCACTTCCAACGCATTCCCCACAGAGCAGCCAAGCGGTTGATCCATAGCAGTAAGAATGGCCCGCGTCGGCTTTCCCATTTTACGCCCAATCGCCACCATCGCCTCCGCCAATGCGATAGCATCATCCTTTTGTTTCATAAAAGCCCCTTTCCCAAACTTCACATCTAGAACCAGTGAATCAATCCCTTCAGCCAGTTTTTTACTCATGATGCTTGCACAAATAAGAGGGAGAGACTCCACCGTCGCAGTGACATCTCGTAAGGCATACAGCTTCTTGTCCGCCGGAACGAAGTCCTCTGTCTGCCCGACCATCGCAACACCTAAAGACTCCAACTGTCGTCGATAAGACCTAATTGTCAGATCAGTTCGAAATCCGGGTATCGATTCCAGCTTATCCAATGTTCCTCCCGTATGCCCCAAACCTCGTCCACTGATCATCGGAACGCATAAGCCCACCGAAGCTGCTAGTGGAGCTAAAATCAGCGACACCTTATCTCCCACGCCTCCCGTTGAATGTTTATCGACCTTAGGCAAAGAGATTTCATCCAAAGAAATAACCTCCCCCGAATGCATCATCTCTTCAGTCAAAAAAGCAGTTTCTTCTGCATCCATTCCCTTGAGAAAAATAGCCATTAATAAGGCAGCGCTCTGGTAATCCAGGAAATCACCTGAAACAACCCCCTCTATCCAAAACCGAATCTCCTCATGAGATAAAGCCCTCCCATCACGTTTTTGAGCAATGATTTCTTCGGGTAAGGACACTCTGCTAATTTGCTTACCTTTTCTTAGAAAATCAATCCTCTGAAGCGAGGATGATCGAAACCAACAATGCAGATGGAAGCCACTCGGATGAATGCTGTACATGTTCCCTTAAAACTGGATATAAAATTGCCACCCTTTCATTTTTTGGAACCTCTCTCTCCGTAATAAGAGCTACCAACCCTTTGATATCTGACTTCTCAATGATCTTAATTAAATCAGCCTTTTTCTTCCGATTAGACCTGGAGCTTTCATCCATATAAGAAATAAATCCCTTTCTCATCGATTGCTCCGTTTTTCTCCGTAAAAGCCATTCTGAGGAGGCCCCCATCCACTCACAAAAAGCAGCCATCAACTCAACGCTTTCATATCTGTTATCCAATAGATCAAATGAAACAAAAATCAATTTAGCCTGATTTTTTGAATCAAGGGAAATCAAAGCTTTAACACACGAAGATCTGATATGTGGAATAATATCAGGGTTACGCAACGTATCTGCAATAGGTTCTATTGTAGAGGGATCTCCGATTCTTCCCAAAGCTCTCGCCGCCATCGCCCTAATACGAAAAGGAAATTCAGGAGAAAGGCGTTCAACTAACTGAGGAATCGCCTCTACATAACGTAATTCACCAAGAGCCCAAGCCACGTGATCAACCAAATGCTGCTTCTTCTCATCTTTGATGATATTCAATAGCACCTCCCCTGCCTCGGAAGAATGGCTTAAACCCAAGCTTCGGACAGCCTCCACCTTCACATCATAAGACGGATCTCTCGTCAGCTCTATCAACGAATCAATTGCTAATGGATTCTCGCTGTGCCCCAACCAACGAGCCAAGTCTACTCGAACTCGTTCATCCGTGTGAAATGTATTACGCTGAGCCATCAAAGTCCGAATAGGACTGTTCAACAACGTCCCAAAAAAATCATCCATGGCATATGCCGGACGAGTATTGGGCAATTTCCGCACCATTAAAAAAATGCACACCTGAATGGCCGGAATAACAGCAACGAGAAAAACCTTCACCCAATCCAAATGAACAAATCCACCCAAAAAAGAAACCACTCCAGCCGGAAGAGCTATCTCCTCGATCAAATAACCACTAAAAAACATCGAACCCGCCGTCACTAAACCTATCGCGATATCAAAGAGGTTCATCGATTCTAGCGAATCTTTTGCCCTCACATGGTAATGCTGAATCGTTGTCATCGCAATTCCGGCCCCCGACGCCAATGCCCCTCCCGTAAGTCCTAGAAAAATTAAGATAACCCAAGTAATCGCATGCGAGATATCAATCGACCCAACCATGACTCCCACTTCCTGATTGAAGGGAGCAATTAGAAGAAATAAGGGGGAGATAACAATATTTAAAACCAGTAATCCTTTCAACATGGGTTGAAACCCGATTGAATCGGCAATCTTTCCCCAAATCAAAAAAGAAACCGCGGCGCCCAACGTAATCATCAGTAGATAAATCGAAATCAGATGAGCTGGGAGATGCAAAACCTCCCGGAAGTAAACAACCATCATCGGCATCACCGCTACCTGAAACATCGCGATGATCAACAAAGGCTTCCGCAATAAGGGAGACTCCCGACACGTCTTTATAAACCTCAAAAACCCCAAGCGCTTCCGCTTCATCGCTGATGGATTCCGGTTCTTGCTATCTACATCGGGTATCCGAGATGCCCAGAAGATAGAATTGATGACTCCTAAAATAGCCAATAACAACAATGCCTTATAACTGAAAGCCGTAACACGCTCTCCCACAAAAACGGAAATGAGTAGTAACACTCCTGTGTTCACCAGCGTAAAAGCCATCCTCATTCGGGAAAAAAACTGCCCCCTATCCTTAACCGTTGTGATATCCCGCAAAAGAGGTTGCCACACCGTCCCCATTCCCAGTTGTTGAGCGAGAGAAAATATCACCAATACCGTTACCAACACGCCAAAGGACATCAGTGAAACGGGCAGGAAAAAGATGACCAACATCACCAGCAAGCGAACAATGTTTGCCCACACAAGTAATTTGACCCGACCGATTTTCCGGACTCGTTCGATCATAAACACCCGCAGAAAAAGCATTAATGGGATGATACTGAGAATCGCTGCGATTCGCGTGGGTTTCATGCCCAACACATCCGAGGCAAAAAGCTGCAAAAATTGCCCAAGGACAATAAATTGAATAAGTTGGCCAAATAAATTGAACCGTAACGCTGTACGCTGCCCTTCTTTTCGTTCTCTTTCTGTCAATAAACGGGAATTATTGTTTCGTATTAAAGTCATTAAAAAGTATCTCTTCGTTACATCCAAAGGTAACCGCGAGAGAAGCGCTCAGCGCAACAAAAACCGGAAAGCAAATATACCTCACGTCGTTTTACCCGCTACAAATCCCCCAATTCGTAGCCCTTGTAACCTTCAACTGAAGCCCTCACAGAAGACCAAATCAATGCTGAGATGTAAATAACCTGGACGGGAATGCGTAACCACAAGCTTGTTGGAGATCCTTCCTGAAAAGAAACTCCATTTAAAGCCGCATAAACATTAGCCGGAAACATCAACCCCAGCAAAAGAATCAAACCCAATGCCGCCATTTTCCGTGTTCTCGTAAAAATCAAGCCCATCGCACCGGCTATCTCCAAAGCCCCCGTCAAGTAAATGATCCACATATTTCTCGGCAATGTATCTGGAATCATTTCCAAAAGATCATACTTTACCTCCGAAAAATGAGAACTTCCTATTAAAAAAACATCACGATAAGGCCTCCCAATACTGACTTTTTTATAGACGAAAATCGACGAAACCCAAGTAGTCCCAACCCTCGAAAAAGGACACTCGTTATCACTAATATATAAAAAGGAATCATAAGTAGCCTTCAGTTCTAAGCCTCGAAAGGCTTATTCCCATCAATAACAATGACAAATGCCCAGGCAAGCTAATCCATTCTCCCTGCACTGATTGGGTGAAACAAAACCACCCAGCGCTATCAAACTGAATCCTCAGTCCTATTAATTCCCCAAGCAACCGCATCTTCCGGAAGCACTAAATAAGAGTAAGCTTCAATAGGCACCACACGATCATCAACAGACACTCGCACCTCTCCACCCATTATATCCACAAAAGGACAAGTATGGTTCTTCTCGGTATACGAAAGGCACATTTCGACCTCGACCTCGACCAAGCCATCAGAAGCCGAATCAGCACTCCCTTCTTCATCCACTAGAGACACCATAATCTCCAGACCACATCGAATATAAACCCCCTCAGGGGCATAGCGTAACTGCATCTCCAATAACCGACTGCTCTCCTCAATCTGCTCATCCAGAGCAATCACATCCATTTCATTACCCCAGAGAATCTCGGCAAAATTGAAACGCTCGGCCAGAACCCCCTCCACCAGTAAAACAAGGTTTTCCTCCGTCAACAGCAAGTCCGGCCATCGTACTGGAGGGAAATCGCCACAGCCTACTTCACCACTCTGATTATACTGATTGATCGCGTCTTTCATGAATTCCTCGTCTTAAACGACCCCAAAATCAGCCTGACTTGTCCAGCTTTTCTCTCTCAAAACCCTTCTTTTTACTCTCTTCGACAAACCCAATGTTTATTCTTTGCTCTTTTCTCAACTCCACTAGAGTAATCTTCATTCGTATTCATCATGACTGATCATCTAAA
>JAESUN010000017.1 GCA_016763045.1 Opitutaceae bacterium
AAAGCAACCACGATTTAAATCCAAAACAGCTTAATCCGCTACCCAACCTTTTTTGCATCCTTAGATAGGATCACATTGCTTACTCTTTAAAATAGTTTTGCTGCTTTTCAGAAACAGGTAGATCGATCTTTTCCATCACCTGCAGCATATCTTCCCAGACCATTCGTTTGGTTCGCATCGAATCACTGCGGAGCAAATAAGAAGGGTGATAGGTTGGCATAACAGGTGTTTCACCAAAGAGTTGCCATTTTCCACGGACTTTCCCCATCGAGGGCTCCGCATCCGCACCCAGCAACCCTTTTGCGGCGGTTGCACCCAGCGCGACAATCAACTTCGGTTTCACCACTTCTACTTGGGCACGAAGATAAGGTAAACAGAAGGCCATTTCTTCAGCTGTTGGAGGACGATTCCCATAGCTTTTCCCCGTCTCAGGGCGCCAATTCATAATATTAGCTATATAAACTTTTTCGCGACTCAACCCCATCGCTTGAATGATCCTATCCAGTAGCTCACCGGCTGCACCAACAAAAGGCTCTCCTCTCTTTTCTTCTTCTTCACCCGGCGCTTCACCACAGAAGAAAACATCCGCATCAATATCCCCAACACCAAAGACGACTTTGCCATCCTCTTTTTTATGTTTGTTGCAGATGTCACACTTAAGAACGAGATCCTTCAAATAGTCCCATTGCGCCTGCTTACTCCCCTCTGGGAGAACCACTTTTTTTGGAAACAGATCACCCGAAGCAGCAGGAGTCGCTCTTATTTTTTCAACCGCTTCTTCCTTTGTAGACTCTGAAACTTTTTGAAAAATAGAAGTCACTTCCTCAACCGTCTTAATTCTCGAGTGAAAACGGGAATGAACATCTACCTCTGCGACAGGTGCAGGTGCTTCAGGTATTTTTTCTGAAGAGCTCTCAACATCACCACTCAATCCAGCGACAGCCTTTCGCAATCCGTCCATCGTTGAATCGCATATCGAAACAGTTGAAATACCCGACTGTTTCAGTCGTTTCAATTCTTCAACCAAGCTCTCGAGGTGCTGTCTCATTTTTTCAATTGGTAGCAAATTCTTATTTAAGTCGGACACGAATAACGGATGTTTCCATATTTCGACTAATTAACAAAACAAATTCTGTCAGAGAACTGTCCGCTGCAATCGCCGCCATCAACGAAACCGCCTGCGCATAGCCAGTAATCACAACCCCATCGATTTCCTTAATAAGATCACCCACCTGCAGACCGGAGGCACCTGCCTGGCTATTCGCTTTTACAAAGTTTGTGACCACACCCTTACCCTCCCTTTCGGACAGGTGCCGGTTAATTCGATCAAAGGTAACAAACTCCCGAATAGTAATACCCAATGCCTCAAAATAAAAACGTTCGGCTTCCTTTAACCACTTTGGCTGACGATCGACCGTGACGACTATCTCCTGCTCTTCTTTGTTCCGCAGAAGACCCAGTCGAATAACATCTCCCGGATTCCGCAAAAGGATCTGCTTCTCAAAATAAGTAGCGACCGCCCTACCGGGATTAAAACGAGGAAGCTCCACTCCATCGATGGAAACAATAATATCTCTTTTCTCCATACCAGCTTCATCCGCAGGACTGTTTTCAAGAATTTCGCTAACAACCAAAGCGGATCGATTTTCCAATTTAAAGAATGAAGCCACTTCAGGTGTAACGGGTTCCAGTCCAAAGACCCCAATCCAAGGAATGCTTTGCCCAACAGGAGATGCCGGGACCCGGTCAATCAGATCCGCAACCTCAGAAGCCATAAAAAAAGCACCGCTCCCATTCTTGTTTTGAAGAGCGACATTGTAGCGTTCCCCATTGAGCAATAGAATTCTTTCGGAGGGAATGCCATTTGCCGTCCAACCCACAAAGGCACCTGCAGTGTTAAAAACTGGAGCTCCCGGGCTGCCCAAATCCTCAATCGAAAACCCTACTTTCTGCGGAACCTGTTGGGTAAAGGAAAGCCGCCCATTCAGATAAAAAGGTAAGAAATTAAAATTTTTCCCCATCAAACCAATTCCCCATAACTCCTCTCCTAAAGGGGGTTGATCGACTCCGAATTCCGTAAAGGGAGTCAACTGATCTGCGAGCGTTTTCTCTGCCCGCAAGTAATGCCATCCCGTTAAATAGTCCTGCCCGAGATAAGTCCCCAGATACGGTTTTCTCTTACCCGCTTGATAGACGGTAAAACCCTTCAGCTGATCAGGAGGCAACCAACCCGGAATCGCCTGATCCAACAAAAGGATCAGTCCCTCTGCATCAATCACCATCCCAATAACAGTCGTCGGCCTCCGATCCACCTCTGTTTCGACAAAAAATTCGATCGCAACCACACTTTTGATGCGTTCATCAAAAAGCGTTTGAATTGCCCCCGCCCCTCCTTGGCAAACAGCACCGCCAACCATCTGGAAAACCAGCAAAAGAAACACTCGTCGGTAAAGCCGGGGAAACAAACTCATGGGTTTAGCACGTAGAAGGAAACAGAACGGTTTCGCAAGGTTTCAAACAACAGTGACTCAGGGTTTTCTTCAAACGCTACATAGATCTGCCGTATCCCCAGTAAATCCTCTATTTCGATCTGATTGATCGTTGTGATGATATCGCCTTTTCGAATGCCCGCCTTGGCAGCTGGATAGGCGGACTGTGTTCCGATAACCAAAACTCCTCGATCACTTTCCAAACGATGCTCCCGGGCATATGCTTTTGAAATATTTTGCACACTCAGACCCCACTGATCAAAGCCCCATTCCTCTCCTACCCGGCTTTCCAGCAACTCTGTCACCACTGGAAAAATAAAACCCTCATCTCCTCTTTTGATCAAAAGGTCGATCGTTGAACCGACCGGAAAACTCGCAATTCGATTTTGAATAGAAGGCAGTTGTTCTGGAAAGCGTCCGTCCACTTTATCCTCATTAATAGCCAAAATAATGTCCCCAGCCCTCAATCCGGCATCAGCACTCGGAGACCCTAGATCAACATTATTTATCAGCATCCCTGAATTGGCATCCAGTTGAAAAAAGCCTTCAAGATCCTGCAAGACTCCGGGAATCACACCGATGTAGCTGCGCTCCACTCGCCCCTTTTTAAGTAATTCGTTTTTTATCCGAATCGCCGTCATCGATGGGATGGCAAACCCAAGGTTCTGCGCTCCTAGATAGGTCCTCGTATTAATACCGATAATTTTTCCATCTGAAGTAACCAGTGGCCCTCCACTGTTACCTGGATTAATGGCGGCATCCGTCTGAAGCCATGTGCTGAAAGAACCTGTTTCGTAGCCTTTAACTCCATCTGTCGTCTCAAAATACCTATCCGTGTTCGATATGATTCCCCTGGTAACTGTTCGCGACAATCCATGAGGAGTACCTACAGCATAGACCGTCTGCCCTGGCTTAAGAAGATCCGATGAACCAAAAGAAGCATGCGAAAACTTCAGTTTGCGTCTAGAAGCAGCATCCATATTAATGCGAATCAGGGCCAAATCCGTCCAATGATCCCACCCAACCAGTGTCGCATTCACTCTTTCTAGATTCGCCAAAGTGACAGAGATCTCAACCGCCCGCGGACTCACCACATGAGCATTTGTTAAAATCAGTCCATCTCTCGAAAGAATAACCCCGGAACCAACCCCCGCAACATACCGCTTTGCCCCGTCCTCAAACGTCACCTCTCTTACATCGATTCGGACCACCGCATTCAACAAATTCTCAAAACCAGGATGCACCCCAGGAGAAAAGGTACTATTCGTCGTCTGGCACCCCGTAAAAAGGAACCCCAGACAGCTCAGGCCCATCACGAATCCAAAGAAAGCAATCCGTAATTTACCCCGATGGGTGATTGACGGGGCAACTCTTTTCTTCAACATGTCCGTTTCTTAAAAAGTATGGATCAAAATAGTCCAGATTACGAATTTACCAATATTGAGCCAACCTGGCAGAAATATTGGGATGAGCACAAAACATTTAAGGCAAGTGAGGATACTTCCAAGCCCAAATACTATATATTGGACATGTTTCCCTATCCATCGGGAGCAGGTCTTCATGTAGGGCACCCACTGGGATTCGTCGCCACTGATATCTTCGCTCGCTACAAGCGAATGAAAGGCTTCAATGTGTTACACACGATGGGCTTCGATGCCTTTGGCCTTCCGGCTGAACAATATGCGATCGAGCATGGGGTTCATCCTGCGATTTCGACAGAGAAGAATATCGCCAATATGCGCCGCCAGCTCTATCAGCTCGGGCTTGCTCATGATAAGGAACGTTCCATCTCCACCACCGAGACGTCCTTCTATCGCTGGACTCAGTGGATCTTCACGTTGCTTTATGACTGCTATTGCGATCCTGAAGAACAAAAAGCAAAACCGATCAGCGATCTACTGGCAGCTTTAGAAGCCGGAACTGTCCAGGCAAATACTGAAACCAAGAAGATCGAAACCAGTGCAGAACAAAACGCTGACGTATGGAACGGACTTTCGGATAACGAAAAAACAGACTTTATTTCATCTCAGCGGCTCGCCTACATGTCTGAGCTTCCGGTTAACTGGTGCCCTGAACTCGGCACTGTTCTAGCCAACGAAGAAGTCACCAACCAAGGTCGCTCCGAACGCGGAAACTTCCCTGTTTACAAACGCCCCTTGCATCAGTGGATGCTGCGTATCACCACTTTTGCCGAAAGACTTCTCGAGGATCTTTCACTCGTCGACTGGCCCGAACCCATCAAAATGATGCAGCGCAACTGGATTGGAAAATCCGAAGGCACTGAAATCCTCTTTGAACTAGACGCCATACCTGGAGAAAAGCTCCGCGTTTTTACGACCAGAGCTGACACCCTCTTCGGAGCCACCTACATGGTTCTAGCTCCGGAGCACCCTCTTCTGGACACGATCACCACAGACGATCAAAAAGCTTCCGTCGAAACATACATCGCCAGTATTTCGGATAAAAGTGATCTCGAACGGACAGATCTGGCCAAAGATAAAACCGGCATTTTCACCGGCAACTATGCTCTTAATCCAGTCAACGGGAAATCCATTCCTATCTGGGTAGCCGACTACGTCCTCATGAGCTACGGGTCAGGAGCGATCATGGCTGTGCCCGCCCATGATGAACGCGATTTCGAATTCGCCACCAAATTTGATATCCCTATCACACAAGTGATCGAACCTTTTGAAAAAGGAGACGCACAAGAGCTCCCTTACTCGGGAGAAGGCCGCTTGATTAACTCCGAAGGTTATACAGGGATGTCCTTCAAAGAAGCGGGTCTCAAAATAACCCAAGATCTCGAAGAAAAAGGATGCGGAAAACTCAGCATCCAGTATAAGCTGCGTGACTGGCTTTTTTCCCGCCAACGGTATTGGGGTGAACCCTTCCCCATCCTTCATGGAGAAGACGGTGAAATCATTCCTGTCGGTGAAGATCAGCTTCCGGTTGAGCTTCCCCCGATGGAAGATTTTCGACCTCGTTCCTACAGCGATCCCGACACTCTACCAACACCTCCGTTAGGACGTGCAACAGAAGATTGGACCTCTGTTGAACGTGATGGAAAAACATACCGCCGTGAATTGAATACGATGCCACAATGGGCTGGCTCCTGCTGGTACTATCTTCGCTACATCGACCCAACAAACAGTGAGGCCTTCTGCTCTCCGGAGAAAGAAAAATACTGGATGGGAGAAAATGGAGTTGATCTCTATGTCGGTGGTGCAGAGCACGCTGTGCTACATCTTCTCTATGCCCGTTTCTGGCATAAGGTCCTTTATGATTTGGGTCACGTATCCACCAAAGAACCGTTCGGAAAACTCTTTAATCAAGGTTACATCCAGGCTGCGGCTTTTGTCGATGAACGCGGACGTTACGCCCCAGCCACTGAAATAGAGGAAAAGGACGGTGATTTCTTCTATCAAGGAGCCAAGGTGAAACGTGAGTTTGGCAAAATGGGTAAATCGCTCAAAAACTCCGTCTCTCCGGATGAGGTATGCCAAGAGTATGGAGCGGATACCCTCCGGCTCTATCTCATGTTTTTGGGTCCGCTCGAATCAATGAAACCCTGGAGTTCCAAGGGCATCGAAGGTGTTCATCGCTTCCTCCGTAAAATCTGGCGTGAAATAGTGGCAATAGACGGGAAACTTTCCTCCAAGATTACCGACGGGGATGAAACCGATGCTGAGACAACTCGCCTCCTACAAGAAACGATCAAAAAGGTCACTGAAGATGTGGAAGCATTGCGCTTCAACACAGCTATTTCTCAGATGATGATTTTCGCAAATCATCTACAAAAAGTGAAAAAATTCAGTATTGAATCGGTTCAAACTCTACTACAACTTCTCTCCCCCTTTGCTCCACATATGGCAGAGGAACTGTGGAACAGACTGGGAGCAACAGACTCCATCTCTTTAAGCCAATGGCCGAGCTTTGATCCTTCGAAGCTGGAAACAGCTGAAGTGAGAGTTGTTTTTCAAATCAACGGAAAATTCCGTGGCAATGCAATGGTCCCCCGCGATGCATCACAAGAAGATGTCGTCAAAGTAGCCCAGGCAGACAAACGAGTCATCGCCCACCTAGCAGGAAAAGAGATTCGCAAAATCATCTACATCCCCGGTAAGATCATTAACTTTGTCGTTGGGTAATAAAGGCAAACACCTCTTTCTCCTTTTTAAAACCGACACACCAACCCAAACAATATTCATGAGCTCAGAACAAAAGCCCCAAGGAATCGGAACCAAAGCAGTCCATGCAGGACAAACCCCTGACCCTACAACCGGGTCCCGAGCAGTCCCTATCTATCAAACCACCAGCTATGTTTTTCGGGATACCGAACATGCAGCCAACCTTTTTGGACTAAAGGAGTTAGGTAATATTTATACCCGGATAATGAATCCGACAACCGATGTCCTTGAGCAAAGAGTCGCCGCCCTCGAAGGCGGTGTGGCAGGGCTCGCACATGCCAGTGGGCAAGCAGCCATCACAAATACTATCCTAAATATTTGTGATAGCGGAGATCATATGATTTCTGTCGCTCAGCTTTATGGAGGTACCTACACCCTCTTTCACTACACACTGAAAAAGCTCGGAATCGAGGTCTCCTTTGTAGACGGAGAAGATCCAGAAGCTTTCCGCAAAGCACTCAAACCGAATACAAAACTCATCTATGGAGAAACATTAGGCAATCCTCGCCTAAACGTTTTCCCGATCGAGGAAGTTGCAGCAATCGCTAAAGAAGCAGGTATTCCTCTCATACTGGATAATACCGCCGTTTCACCCATCGTTTGCCGTCCGCTTGAATGGGGCGCAAACATTGTCGTGCATAGCACCACCAAATACATCGGAGGCCACGGAACCTCCATCGGGGGTGTCGTTGTCGATGGAGGAAACTTTGACTGGGGCAGCGGAAAATTCCCAGGATTCTCTGAACCGGATCCAAGCTATCACGGCCTCATCCATTGGGATGCCTTCAAAGCATTTCCTCCAGCAGGCGGAGCAAATATCGCTTACATTATGAAAATGAGACTGCAATACCTCCGCGATACCGGTGGCTGCATGTCCCCATTCAATGCTTTCCAAACGATCCAGGGCGTTGAAACACTTCATCTGCGCATGCAACGCACTTGCGAGAGCGCCTTAAAACTGGCAAAGTATCTAGAAAACCATGACAAGGTCGAATGGGTTAACTTTCCAGGCCTTACTTCCAGCCCATCACATGAGAACGCCAAAAAATACTTCGGCGACCAATTCGGAGGGCTCATCGGCTTCGGAATCAAGGGAGGAATTGAAGCTGGATGTAAATTCATCGAAAGCCTTCAGCTTTTCAGTCACCTCGCCAATATCGGTGACGCAAAATCACTCGCCATCCATCCAGCTAGCACAACTCATGCGCAACTAACTCCAGATGAGCAAACTGCCAGCGGCGTGAGCGAAGATTACGTACGTCTCTCTGTTGGTATCGAAGACTATGAAGATATCGAAGCCGATATCGCTCAGGCTTTGGATGCTTCTTAAGTCGCTTTTTCGAAGATGTGCCGATTGAGTTTCAACTGGCACATCTTTCTTCCAATCACATAATCCGACTGATCCTTTTTTTTCACAAGAGAATCAATCCATCGACCAATGATCTCTCGATTCCTGCCAGAAGATTTTAATCCCGAACGACCCATCGTCGTCATCGCAGGGAAAGGTAATTACCCGGGACTCATCGTAACAGCGATCCGCAAGGCCGGTCTTTCCGTAAAGCTCGTCGCTTTTAACGAAGAGACAAAACCGGAATTAATCCAAAGTTTCTCTCCCGATGATTGCAAAGTAATCAAAGTTGGCCAGTTGGGAAAAATGCTTAAAGCCCTCAAAACATTTGAGGCAGGCTACGCTATCATGGCCGGCCAGATAACTCCCAAACGTTTATTCAAGGGTCTTCATCCCGATCTGAAAACAGTTTCCATTCTCCTTAAGCTCAAACGGAAGAATGCTGAAACAATCTTCGGTGCAATTGCCTCAGAGATCGAAAATATCGGCGTCCAGCAACTCGACGCCAGATCCTTCATCGATGATCAATTAGCGAGCGTCGGCCCTATGACCAAAACAATCGGACTCACCGAACGGGGTTATATTGAGCACGGCATCGAAATCGCCCGGGAAATGGCCCGCCTCGATGTAGGGCAAGGAGTTGTGGTGAGAAAAGGCACCGTCATTGCGGTCGAAGCCTTCGAAGGCACGGACTCCATGCTGCAAAGAGCCGGAACCTTTAAGACAGATCAGATGGTTTTTGTAAAAACAGTCAAAGCCAGACAGGACTATCGATTCGACGTTCCCGTCTTTGGTCTTCGGACCCTGGAAGTCATGAAAGAATGTCGTATCCAGACAGCCGCCCTCGAAGCAGGAAATACCATCATTTTGGAAAAAGAAGCAGTTCTACTCCAAGCGAATGCCTGGAAAATCGAAATCGTAGGGTTTTAGCGACACTCCTGCTCTAGAGAAACCAATCTCAAGCCAGGTTTATTAAAGACTTTCTGCCTTCTTTATTGATACTTTGGTGACTCTCCCTTAGATTCATTGCATGGATAACGATGTCGTAGAGGTTCAACCAAAGGGAATCAGCCCAACCGGAAAGGGTTGCGCCGTTTTTTTTGGCAACGAAGAAAAGACCTTCATTATCTATATCGACCAAGGAGTTGGCCAGGCATTGTCCATGGCGATGAACGACGTTCGACCCCAGCGACCACTCACCCATGACCTTCTCCAGAGTATTTTTGTCGGTCTGAACGTCGAGCTGAAGAGGGTCATCATCAATGATGTAAACCAAAGCACCTTCTACGCTCGAATCGTACTCGAGATGGAAAATGAACTCGGAAAAAAGATCATCAAGATCGATGCCCGCCCCAGTGATGCAACCGTTCTCGCCGTGCAAATGGGTAAACCCATCTTTGTCGCACAAAAGGTATTTGATTTGGCCGAAGACGTTACCGAAATCCTTGAAAGGATTCATCGCCAAAAAGATGAAGACGAGGCTCTA
>JAESUN010000145.1 GCA_016763045.1 Opitutaceae bacterium
CCGCATTTTTACTCAGAAGAATTCCTAGCACGACAGTTAAAAACGTCAGCTGTTTAAAAGTATATTTTCGTATTAAACTCATTCTTCCATCTCCATTATTACAATCCTAATAGTTATATCTGAGCATAATTAGATATACTTATTATTAATATCCAAGTTAACCCCCTAGGTAGTCTACCTTTTAAAAAAGAAGGGAACCCTAATCAGGCCTACACCATTCCGGCAAGATTTGTTTTACTTCGATAAGTAGATTCTCATGGAACCAGTGATGGACGGATGGAATCCAGCGAACCAGAGTAAACAGGCCGAAGAGAACAATCAGAAGCCCCATCCAACGAACGAGCCGTCGACGGTTCTCCACTTTCCAAAGTCGGGTTGTGGATCCCAGAAGAAATAGCCCCGGAAAAGTGGAAGCCGCAAAAACCGCGGCACCTATCATTGCCCAAAAAACAGAACGGAAGGAAGCCAGGTAAAATAACACTGCCAAAACAAGTCCGCACGGCAAAAAGCTATTCATCCATCCAAGAGGAAGAGCCGCCCAAGCACTTTTACAACGTAATAGAGCAGACATGGATTGGCAAAAAGAAGCTTGTCCACCAAGGTGTTCCAATCTCGATAAGAGCCTCCATTCAAAAAACTGACTTAACCCATAAGTGATCATAAAAAAACCGACCATTACTGCTAATCCAATTTGCATGACTGAAAACCATTCTGAACGGGCAACAACCGCTGAACCCGCAGCAACCAACCCTGCCAAAAATACGTAGGTCATACCTTTACCTGTATGATAAAGAAGGTGCCTAAAAAGAAGATTTCGCCAACCAGAGGCTGGCTCACTTAAGGCAAGAGCAAACCCACCGCACATCCCAACACAATGCCCAGACCCCAAGAGCCCGAGAAAGAAGATACTGGTAAGATCAAACCACGACATGAGTGCTATAAATAAAGTGACATAGCCCTCCAACGGAAAGGCCTTATTTCTTAAATGTAGCGGTTAAAAAGACCTCGTCGAGCCCTGAACGAAATAACAAGAAAGTGAATCGCTCCACTCACTCAGATACGCTGCGACTCGACAAGACAGAGTCGCGAATTGCAATTCACGGAAAGGACCACTATCTTTTGTTCAAAAGACTTCATAGTAATGCCAATCCCTTCAAAACATCCTCTCTAACAACAACCATTTCAAAGCATGAGAATAAATCAAAAATGAACGACTCAAGCATAGAGCCGGAAGGACTCGAGGTGCATGTAGACAAAATCCTCTACCAGTATGGAAAGCCCGGAATCCCTCCCGAAACTCCACATATTTTTATCTATTTTCTGACAATTCGTAATAACTCCAATCAAACTGTAACGTTGCTGGGGCGAAAATGGGTAATCGAAAATTCAGATGGAACACAACTCGTCATCGAAGGAGATAAAATTGTCGGTGAGACCCCTACCTTATCACCAGGAGAAGAGTTTTCCTACAATAGCTTCCACCTAGCGGACCAAGACAGCGAAGCCTCTGGAAGCTTTCATGGCTTGAATAGCTCAAAAAGAAAGATACATGTCCAAATCCCTCCGTTCTCCATGATTATACCAGGAAAGCACTAAAAGATGCCCTCTAAAATGAGCTCTTTACAGAAGAGACGCTCTGTGTCCTTCTCCTCCTTTTTGAAATGAAGTTAACGGATCTGAATACACGCGGAGGCATAGGGGCTAATTCTCTCCTTATTGAAATTGGAAGATTCACCTTCCTCATTGATGCGGGGCTCAACCCCAAAGCAACAGGACTTGAGGGGATCCCTGATTTTTCACTCATCCGCGATCGACACATCGATTTTGCAATTCTGACCCATTGCCATCTTGATCACCTCGGCTCCTTTCCTGTCTTTTTACGGGAACACCCGGAAACCAATGTCTTCATGAGCCAGCCCACTCACAGCTTGGCCGAGCGAATGCTCCATAATTCGGTTAACGTAATGAGCCGACAACGGGAAGAGAAACACATACCAGAGTATCCATTATTCACACATAGTGAGCTAGACAGAATCGGCCCACGTTTTATGCCTATAATCTTCGGGCAGAAGAAAAAAATGCGCATCGAAAACGATGAACTGGAACTAACCCTCTTCCCATCCGGACATATCCCTGGCGCAGCCGCCGTCGAAATCACACATAAACACCGTTCGATCTTTTTCACCGGTGATGTTCTCTTTGATAATCAAAAGATACTTCCGGGCGCCAAATTTCCCGCGAAGCATTACGACACTATCGTCACGGAAACAACCCATGGTGCTAAGCCTGCTCCAGAAGGGAAAGATCGAAACAGTGAAATCGAACGTTTAACCTCCTCCATCAGCAAGGTAATCCAAAGAGGTGGCTCCGTCCTTGTGCCCGTTTTTGCCTTAGGGAGAATGCAAGAAGTTCTCACCATTCTCCAAAAGGCCATCAAAGCTAAAAAAATACCCAAATGCCCTGTCTTTGGCGCTGGCCTAGGCATGGATATCGCCAATTACTTTGATATGATCGCGCGCAAGACGGGTCTAGTGAAATTCAATCGCAACATCATCAAGGATCTCAAGCTCAAGAATCCTCCCAGAAAGTTAAAGCCCGGTCGCGATGTCCCTATTCCCGGTATTTATATTTTGGGCAGCGGCATGCTAGTCGAACGAACTCCGTCATACAATACGGCTGCCAGCCTGCTAGGACACCATCATAACGCAATTTTCTTTGTCGGCTATTGTGATCCGGATACACCCGGAGGCAAATTATTGGAAACAAAAGCTGGTGACAATTTCCTCTTCGAGACCCTCGAATATCAAACACCTGTTCGGGTAGAAATTGAAAAACTTGAAATGAGTGGCCACGCCGGGCGTGAAGATCTACTCGAGTTTGCACTTCAAGCAACTCCTAGAGCCATCGTTCTCACCCACGGAGACCAAGATGCTCGGGATTGGTTCATGGACCCGCTTTTGGAAGAGGCTCCAAAAATCAACGTAACAGACCCTAAACCTCTTCAAGAATACCAAATATAACAGGCGACGATGCGACTGCGACTGGAGTCTTAGCTTCCGAAAAGGCGGATGATTTCAGGATGAATGGCTCGACCATCACGCATATTAAGCCCCTTCGAAAGAGCTTTATTTTCCTTTATCGCTCGCTCTAAACCGTTCCTCGCCAATTCGAGAACATAAGGTTCTGTGGCCTGAGCAAGCGCGAGAGTCGATGTGCGAGCCACCAATGCCGGCATATTCGGAACTGCGTAATGAAGCACTGCGTTTTTCTTGTAGACAGGTTCTGTATGAGAGGTGGGATGAATCGTTTCGATACACCCACCCTGATCAACAGCTATATCAACAACCACACTACCCGGCTTCATCCTCGCAATCATTTCCTTACTAACAACACAAGGAGCTTTAGCTCCGGGAATAAGCACAGCCCCAATCAATAAATCTGCCAGAGAGACCGTTGAGAGCAGATTCGCCCGAGTTGCTAATAAAGCAACAATCTTACTCCCGTATTCCCGATCCAGGTCATTGAGTTTTGTTTCATCAATATCCAGGACAGTTACTTGAGCCCCCATACCAACGGCTATCCGGCATGCATGTGCTCCAGAATTTCCCGCACCTACAATAACAACTCTCCCCGGGCGTGTTCCAGGAACACCTCCAAGTAAAACTCCCGACCCTCCGTTTTGACTCTGCAAAAAGCAGGCTCCGATCTGAACCGAAAGTCGACCCGCAATCTGTGACATCGGCTTGAGTAAAGGGTAATCACCCTCTCTCGATTCCACGTTTTCATAAGCAATCGCAAGAATCTTCTTTTTCAGAAGACACTCACCCAATTTTCTA
>JAESUN010000146.1 GCA_016763045.1 Opitutaceae bacterium
CTCTGAAGAATTACGCAAGGAGAACCCTGAGTATCTATTTGAAACGCCCGAGGAACTTTTAAAGCTCGAGCAGCTAACCTCACAAATAAAACGAAATGACTAGAGAAGAATTAGGAAAAGCCATTTACGAAAGTTGTAATATTAAAGGAGAGTTCCTTCTTCGCTCGGGCAAAACAGCCACCGAGTATTTTGATAAATACCTCTTCGAAGCCAATCCAATCATCCTAGCCGCCGTAGCAGAGCACATTACCCCACGCCTACCGTCAAAAGTGGATCGTTTAGCAGGTCTTGAAATGGGAGGCATCCCCATCGCAACAGCGATTTCTCTGCAAACGAGAATCCCCACACTTTTTATCCGAAAAGCAGCCAAGCCTTACGGAACATGTAAAATCGCCGAAGGTGGAGACTTCGAGGGCACTGAACTGGTCATCATCGAAGATGTCGTTACATCCGGTGGAGCTGTCATCGAAGCGGTTAGCGTCCTCCGCGAACAAGGCGCTATAGTGAATCACGTCATCTGTGTCATTGACCGTGAAGACTCCGGAGGCAAGAACCTGGAAAACATCGGTTTAATCTTCTCCCCTCTCTTTACAAAATCTGAATTAGAGAAGCACGCAGGCGTCTTATAAGCTACCTCTCTGGAAATTCTTATGCCTGCAGCTAAACCATCTCCCATAAAAACACATACACCCCTATCTGCAGAGACCTTCCAGTGTTACCCAACGAAAAACAATCGTGACAGATGACACCTGCAACTGGGGCGAGGCACAATGGATAGCGTTTGAGGCGATTCAGAGCGACATGAAAGTCGTGCCAGGTATTCATGGCTTCGGCGATCATCTGGATGGCACATATCTGAAACGTTCTGTCGTGCCGATGTTTCGTAAAACATTTGATATCTCTAAAACAATTGAGAGTGCTTCCATCAGCATTTGTGGATTGGGCCACTACGAATGTTATCTTAATGGGATGAAAGCCGGAGATAGCTTCCTTTCGCCCGGATGGAGCAACTACGAAATGAGATGTTTTTATAACTCGCACGACATCACCCCACATCTAACAAAAGGAAGTAATACCATAGGTATTCTGGTTGGTAACGGATTTTACAACATCAACAATGAACGCTATCGAAAGCTAATCATTGCCTACGGATACCCAAAACTGATTTTTAAGATCCAACTCAAATTCAGCGAAGGCAGCATCAGCAACATCGTTTCGGATAGCAGTTGTAGAGTAGCTCCCTCCCCCATTATATTCAGTAGCATTTTTGGAGGGGAAGATTATGATGCAACCCTCGAACAAGAAGGCTGGATGACGGCTCCCTTTGATGACTCTCACTGGCACTCATCCATTGTCCTTAAAGATTCTCTCGAAACACTTGAACCCGAAAAAGATCACCCTCTCAAGGTTATGCAAGAGTTTCTCCCTCAGAAAATATCTGTATCCAAAACCGGAAAACAAATCTACGATTTTGGACAAAATGCCTCTGGCATTATTTCTCTCAAAGCTAAAGGAAACAAAGGTACCCGCATTCGAATACGCCCCGACGAACTGATCAACAGTGAGGGAGATGTTACCCAACTCAGTGGTGGAGGTCCATACGAGCTCAACTACACCTTAAAAGGAAAAGGCATTGAAGTATGGCAACCGCGGTTCAGCTACTACGGATTCAGGTATGCAGATGTTGAAATCATCGAACCAAAGGAAGCTCTGAAGAAATCTGAAGTCCTGGAGCTCAAGATGCTCCATACCCGTAATTCATCACCAACCGTAGGTTCATTCAGCTGCTCAGATACTCTGATCAATCGAATATTCGACCTTATTAATTGGGGCATCAAAAGCAACATGGCCAGTATAGCCACGGACTGCCCTCATCGTGAAAAACTGGGATGGCTCGAACAAACGTATCTCATTGGGCCATCGATGCATTTCAATTTCGATATACAGGCCCTTTACAGTAAAATAGTAACGGACATGATCGATTCACAGCTCGATGATGGACTGGTTCCCGACGTAGCACCTGAGTATGTTCCCTTCACCGAAGGTTTTCGGGATTCACCCGAATGGGGCAGCGCTTCGATCATTATTCCATGGCAATTGTATCGATGGTATGGGAATCAGAAAACCCTCAAAAAAGCCTACCCCATGATGCGTAGGTACATTGACTATTTACACGAAAAATCAAAAAATCACATCCTCGATTACGGACTCGGTGATTGGTATGACCTTGGGCCGGAGCATCCAGGTGAAGCTCAATTAACGCCCAAGGCAGTCACAGCCACCTCCATCTATTATCACGACTTACAGATCATCAGCAAAGCAGCAAAGCTGATGGACTACCCTGATGATTCTGAAAAGTATCAGAACCTATCCAATGCTGTAAAAAAAGCTTTTCTAAAAAATTATTACAATCCTCAAACAGGAGTATGTTCGACCGGGAGTCAAACAGCCTACGCAATGCCACTCTACGTAGGATTAATCCCCGAAGAGGATAAAGAGAAAGTTCTGCGCAACCTCATTGAATCCATCAAAAGCAGCGATTACGTCCTCACATCGGGTGACGTTGGGTATCACTTTCTTGTTCGAGTACTCAGCGAAAACGGAAGGTCTGATATTCTTTATAAAATGAATAACAGAAGTGATCGCCCTGGCTACAGCTACCAGTTAGACAAAGGCGCAACAGCACTGACTGAAAGCTGGGAAGCACTTACCGACGTCTCCAACAATCACATGATGCTCGGACACCTCATGGAATGGTTTTATACGGGTCTTGGCGGAATCTCCCAAACAAGTCATTCGGTCGCTTATAACGATCTCATCCTCGCACCAAATCCTGTTGAAGGGATTCACTGGGTTAAGTGCTCCTACCAATCATTCAAAGGAAAAATTTCATCCGAGTGGATCATCGAAGAAGATGCCCTTTCCTTTAGATTTGAAATACCGGAAGGGGCATCAGCCAATATCATCATACCGGCAGATTATAGGAAATCGCCATGCGAAGTTATCGATCTGACAAATCAAAAAATATTGAGTATCGAGATCCAAAACGGAGCCTTTCGGGTAAAACCCGGAATATACAAGCTGACGGCAAAACGAGAATAACAGGCGGCCATAAAGTCCTGGAAAATAAAAGCAACAGCCGGACTTTGTCATTGAGAATCTTTCAAAATTGATGGATCATGATGAATATCGACAGCAAGAGACAAACTTAGATGAAACTTGAAATACCCAGCGAGAAACGAAGAGACTCCTACCTTTCGCTTGTACAAGAGTTTCGAGATAAAGGAGAATCCTTTGCCCCCTTTGTTCTTGAATTTCCGACCAACGATTTTTCGGCATTCCTCAAAAAAATGGAAGATTGCGCCAACGGCATTGGGCTACCCGAAGGCTATTGTCCGCACGAAACATTTTGGCTGATTACAAATGATACCGAAGTCGTCGCAGTCTCAAATCTCAGGCATCAGCTTACAGCGTCACTCAGAAAAAATGGAGGACATATCGGATACGGAGTCCGCCCTTCCGCACGACGTCTCGGATATGCGACCATCATACTTGCCGAGACTTTGAAGAAGGCGAAGGAAAGAGGCATCACGGCGGCCCTGATCACTTGCGAAAAGGGAAATACTGGATCCTCCAAAGCAATTCTGAAAAATGGAGGTATTTTAGATTCGAAAAAACTTATGGATGGTTACGATGACATCA
>JAESUN010000147.1 GCA_016763045.1 Opitutaceae bacterium
CTTCCCCTGCTCCAGCCAATCATCAATCACTCGATCAACCTGCGTTGGTTTTTTGATCTCGTTCCAGAATCTCTCTAACTCCAAGGTAGACCCTCCATGCCGCCGACCCCTCAGCGCATACAGACCACTGGCTACTGCCTCGTATGGATTCGCCTGACCAGATGCCGTTACACGCGCCGCAAATGCAGAGGTACTGAGCTCATGATCCGCACCTAGAATCAGAGCCTGCGTCAGCAGACGTTCGAACTTGTTTCGATTCGCTGCGCTGCAACCTCCAACCAACACCTCGGCAATCGACTCCCCTTCTATCTTCCCCGAAATAGACAACATCCACTTAGTCAAGGTGACCGCCATGGCGTAACCCTTGAGCATGACGGACTCAGGACGTAAATCCATCCGCAACGAATCCTCATATGCCATTAACGGAATCGAAGCCAGTAGTGCGTCCAGGGGCTGAACTTTCTTCAACGAGGAATCCAATCCAGTTAATCTGCCAATCAACTGCTTAACCACCGGGATGCTCAATCCTTGAGGGGCACTCTGCCCCATTACCAAAAGAGTAAAAACATCCTCGAACTCAGCCTCCTGCGCTAGATCGAATGCGGAAACATTACGGTAAAAAAAAGAGCCGTCGTAGATACGCGTAATCTGGGAATCCAGAATAGGTTCTCCCCAACGCAAGGCACCGCGAACAGCTTTCCCTGGATTTTGACGGATTTCCTTCTTCTTGAGCAAGCTTTCAACGTCTTCCCGATAATACCATTTTTTGCGATGACTGCCCGGCATCTTTTCGGACCGTATCAAACCCCTGCTTACATAGGCATACAGTGTTTCGCGGGTAATTCGCAAACGCCTGATCACTTCGGCTGAGGTTACATAAAGAGGGTCTTTCTTCACATTGATTATAAAATCAATATTTATTTATAACTGTCAACCTGTTATACTCCAGGGATGAATCCAGCAGAACCTTCTTCAAATTTCCGCCCGGGCCTTAATGGCGTCATTGCGACAGAGACACACTTAAGCCATGTCGACGGGCAAAACGGCAACTTAGTCATTGCGGGTTATGAAGCTGACAATCTGGCCCGCCATGCATCCTTTGAAGAAGCCGCCTATTTACTTTGGACGGGAAAACGTCCCACAAAAGAAGCCAATATTTCTTTTCGCCAAAGCTGGAAGGAAACGACAAGATCCTCATGGACAACCTGGTCAAAGATCGAACCTTTCATCGAAACTTTTCAAGGAAACATAATGGAAAGCATCCGCGTGTACATCGCCAGCCTTCAGGCGCGCGACACGCTAAAGCCAAACAAAGAGCAGTGGATACAGGATGCGCTCTCCATTACCAGCGCTTTCTCGGTGGGAACAGCCGCAGCTTGGCGTAAAGGGCAAAAACAAACACCCATTCCTCCTGATCCAAATATGGACCATGTCTCCAATTTTCTTTACATGCTCCAGGGCGAGTATCCCACACCCAAAGCTGTCGATGCGCTGAAACGCTATCTCCTGACTGTCCTCGATCATGGACTGAACGCTTCAACTTTTACAGCCCGAGTCATTGCAGGAACGCGCAGCGACCTTGTCTCCACCGCGCTCGGCGCTTTCGGTGCATTAAAAGGTCCTTTGCATGGAGGTGCTCCCGGGCCGGTTCTAGAAATGATTCAGGAGATCGGGACCAAAGATCGTGCAGAGCCCTACCTGAGAAACCTACTGGAAAGCGGAAACCGGATTATGGGGTTTGGGCATCGCATCTATCGGGTAAGGGATCCACGAGCTGACATTCTCGCAGAGGCCGCAGAGACTTTTTATGAATCCGAGAACACTTCATCCGATTTTTACGAACTCGCCATGCATGTCGAAAGAACAGCTTTGCAGCTGCTGGCCGAAACCAAACCGGATCGATCTATCAAAACCAATGTCGAATTTTATACCGCTCTTCTTCTGAACGGAATCGGTATTCCCAGCCAATTGTTCACACCTCTCTTTGCTGTCGGAAGAGTTGTCGGGTGGTTGGCCCATGTGATGGAGCAACTGGAAGACCCGCGCATTATTCGGCCAGACTCCCGCTATATCGGTCCTTTTCACGGATCCTGGCTGAAAGATTCGAAAGAAAAGAGGTAAGTAATTGCTACGCCATCTCCACTCCAGTTCCGTCGCAGGTTTGAGATACCGCTTACACAGATTAAACAACCAAAGACAATTAACCTATCACCTCCCCATTAAATCTGCGCTAATCTGCGTAATCTGCGTAATCTGCGGATAAAAAAGAAACTTATCTAATTTTTACACCAAAACTATCCTATTGACATGTGGGTGATCCAGGGGTTTGTTGCGCGGGTCAAGTTTCAGCAGCCTTGTTGAGACCCAGGTGTTCACCGTCTAACGGCACGCCACCCACTATCGGGGGAAGGGGATGACGACTCTTCAGTGTCATCCCGTGTATAAATCCTAACGAATCATCGTATCCGGTGTGTTTTGACGTTCTCCAATTGCTGCTTTTGGCAGTCAGGTGGAAGGCTGAAGCATATCGGCCGATACATCCTAACACTACTTACTAAATGTCATTTTCAAGACTCGGTCTACGTCCCGAATTAATCGAGGTTGTTACCTCCAAGGGTTACGCAGAACCTACCAGCATCCAATCACAGGCTATCCCGTTGATCCTCGATGGACGCGACCTCATGGGAGGCTCCCAAACAGGAACTGGTAAAACAGCCGCCTTCACCCTACCGATGCTTCAGCGTCTTGCGGATCATGTAAGAGACAGTCGCCGGCAACATCGGAAGCTACCGAGGGCTCTCATCCTCACACCGACCAGAGAACTGGCCGCGCAGGTCGGCGAGAGCGTCGAAACCTATGGTGCAGGTCTCAAGCTGAGCTCCACCGTTATTTTTGGTGGTGTAGGCATGGTTCCGCAGATCAATAAGCTGCGCCGCGGCGTTGATATCGTCATCGCCACACCAGGTCGTCTACTGGACCACGCTGGACAGGGAAACATCGACCTCTCTGAGATCGAGATCCTCATACTCGATGAAGCGGACCGCATGCTGGACATGGGATTCATCCACGACACCCGTCGTGTCTTAAAGCTTCTACCAAGCCGTCGTCAGAATCTGCTCTTCTCGGCAACTTATTCGAACGATATCAAAAAACTTTCCGATGGAATCCTGCATGATCCCGTCCTGATTGAAGTCGCACGTCGTAACGCCACAGTGGAGAAAATATCCCAAGTGGTACATCCTGTGTCAAAAGCGGGAAAACGCGCCCTGCTCTCTCAACTGATCACGGAAGGTGACTGGAGCCAAGTGCTCGTCTTCACCCGTACCAAACATGGGGCAAACCGACTCGCCAAACAATTGATAACGGATGGCATCACTGCCAGCGCTATCCATGGCAACAAGAGCCAGGGTGCTCGGACCAGAGCTCTCGAAGAATTCAAAAATGGAAAGATCCGCGTCCTCGTGGC
>JAESUN010000148.1 GCA_016763045.1 Opitutaceae bacterium
TAAAAATAACCTTGTTTTTTGCGATCTTCCATTGCGGTTTCAGAACGTTTATCATCTGATCTGGTTCCGCGTTCTGTTTGGCGAGCAACCGCCACTTCTTGAATAACATCAGCCAGCGTCGAAGCTTCGGATTCAACGGCACCGGTACAAGTCATATCCCCGACAGTCCTAAAACGAACCCGACGAGTTTCCACTGTTTCATTCGGTAGCACAGACACGCATTCGGTATTCGCTAAAAGCGCACCAGAGCGATTGATCACCTCACGATCATGAGAAAAATAAAGGCTGGGAATATCCAAATTTTCCTGGGCAATGTATTGCCAGACATCCATCTCGGTCCAATTGCTCAAGGGGAAGATTCGAAAGTGTTCTCCCATATGCTTATTCCCGTTAAACAGATTCCAAAGCTCCGGCCGTTGGTTCTTCGGGTCCCACTGACCGAATTCATCGCGGTGTGAAAAAAAACGTTCTTTCGCCCGAGCCTTTTCTTCATCCCGACGAGCACCACCAAGCGCTGCTTCCACCTGCAATTCCTCAAGCGCATCCAGCAAAGTAACTGTTTGTAATGCGTTGCGACTAGCATTGGCTCCTTTTTCCTCTACGACCCTTCCTTGATCAATCGTATCTTGCACTAACTTTACGATGAGCCGGGCTCCTATCTTATCAACCAGTCGATCTCTGAATTCCAGTGTCTCCGGGAAATTATGTCCTGTATCAATATGCAGGAGAGGAAAAGGAATGCGAGCCGGCGCAAATGCTTTCTGCGCCAAACGGACCAAGACAATAGAGTCTTTTCCTCCTGAAAAAAGTAAAGCAGGTCTCTCAAATTGAGCTGCCACTTCACGCATGATAAAGATCGCCTCCGATTCGAGCTGTTGTAGATGGCTTAAATTATAGTAAGTCATAATAATTTAGATAAAAAACATCCAAGATTTAATTATTTTAGATTTAATCTTGAGCGAACAAATTTGTATAAAGTTTCCAAAGCATCGGCTTCCGAGACTTTTTCAGTATAAAGAATTAAATCTGGATTTTCCGGTATTTCAAAAGCAGAACCCTGTCCGGTGAAATCGGGGATTCCGCCTGCTTTGGCTTTGGCATAAAGACCCTTTACATCCCTTCTTTCACATTCTTCAAACGAACATTCTACAAATACCTCTATTAAGTCGTCCTGCCCTAGAATGTTTCGAGCCAGCTTTCGTAGGCTGTTTTGCGGCGTGATGAAAGAATTGATAACAATAACCCCTGCCTGAACAAAGAGTTTCGAAACTTCAGCTATTCGACGAATATTTTCGGCTCTATCTTCATCGCTAAATCCGAGCCCTGAGTTCAAACCTGTTCGAATATTGTCTCCATCAAGTAAGGTTGTCGCGAATTTCTCTGAATGAAGTTTGCGCTCGAGTGCATTTGCCAAAGTACTTTTACCTGAACCCGATAACCCAGAGAGCCAAATAACTTGCCCACGCTGCTGCAAAAGCGACTCCTTCGTCGCTCTATCTAGTATTTTTGCATCTATGGGAAATAAGTTATCTGTCATTTTTCTTACCGTTTCTAGTAATCGGCCATTCTTCTAAAAATTAAATCTAAAAGCTATTTTCAAGCAGAAGAACCACCCATCAAGTCATTCGATAAGACAGTTAAATGCATGATTTTGAGTGAAGACAAGTTTAAAGATGAGTATTATACCTTTTTTACTAAAGATAAAGTGTTAGGGTTCATACCTCTCCTCCAAACTCACATTCAGCCGCCCTTCCAGCTCTCGTATCTTCTCCAAGACTAGATCTGAGAGCGCCCATATATCATCACGAGGCAAAGAGGGATGTAGCGTTATCAGCCATTCGTAGGCTTTTTCAGGCTGTCCAGACTGCCTGAGCATTTCTCCGTATAACCCGCCCATATAAAACGGAGCATCGATCTGAAGGGCAGCAAGCCTGTAATACTCCAATGCCTTTTGCATATCCTTCAACTTCCTCTGGTAGAGGGTCGCTATTTCAAAATGCAGAATTGAGCTTTGAGGATGGTGTAACAGCGCTCTTTCAAGATATTCCACAGCCAGTAAGCTATGCTCTCTTATGATACGATCTCGAATAGACAGAGGAACGTCTTCAAATCGGCCAAAGGCTTCTATGCGCCACATCGGCATATCGTAGGCGATCATTCTCGATCCATTTATCCAAAAGTATGTTGGTCGAGGATCGACAACCGTCACCATTTTTATCAACGTTTGGGTGGCAGGAAGATCAGATTTTTCCCATTTATGATTGGTTTGAAGCCAAAGTCCATCTGCGACCAAGGAACGAAAACCACCCAACAAACCAATCGTTATGCCCTGCCCTAATCCTCCTTCAAGGCTTTTAAGTTGGAGCTGAGGCTGCTTCGCATTCACTTCCTCCCACACTCTCATCTGGAGCGACCTGCTCAAAAAACCGATAAACAAAAGGGCACACACAATAGCCCCAATAAAGATGAGCTTAGATTTCACGTTTACTAAAGCTATATACGGCCAGATAACTGAGACCAATCCAGTAAACGATGCCGTAGGCACTTGCTTTCAAAACAAGAGAACAAGGAAGAATTTCTCCCGATGCGACCCAATCCCCGAGATTGAATATTTGAAAATTAGGGAGCAGGTAGCTTAAAAAAAACAACAATCCCTTCACCACCCATGATGATGCGGTGCTCCATCCTTCCAGAGTGAGATATTGCAAATGACAAATAATCACCAAAAGGAAGGACATTGTGACGGAGTAGAGATTTGATCTCGAAAAACTAGCAATCAAAAGCGTTAGAGCACTAATGACTCCAAGTTTCACCCATTGAACCACTGAGAACAGAACAACATCGCCGTATCTGATCCATCCCTCAGGACGAATATCTTCCGAAATGCGTGAATAAATACTCGCTTCCCTGAACGCCAGCACTGCTAACAACGAAATAGCCATGAGAGCCATGAAAAACAGAAGAACGAAAAGGACCCCCAAAAATTTTCCCAAAATAAATTCTGCTCGATGGACCGGCTTGGATAAAAGGGTTTGGACCGTCCGACTATCAATCTCGTTAAAGAAAAGCTGCGCAGTCACAACAACCGCCAACATTGATCCGAAAAAAGTCATCGCACCGAACCCAAAATCAACAATGAATTTCAACTCGGAAACGCCAAAATTAAATTCTCTAAAAAAAAGCGAACCGACAATTAACCCAATAGATAAAAGGACTACGAAATGAAAAAGCTTCTGCCGAATGGCTTCCTTCAACGTATTCCGAGCGATTAGAAAAAGTTTCATCCGATTTCCTCCCCCTTAGTTTGATTCTTAATCTTCTCGAGAAACAGTTCTTCCAGATTTCGGCTTGATCTTCTTTCTGTGGTCAGCGACGCCCCTTTGCTTTTCAGCCATTGTTGAAGTTCGTCCTCCGCCTCCGCAGGCAATCCCTTTACCAGAAAAGTTTCCTCTTTAGTTTCTCTCAACAACGATTCAACAGATCCCTCTAAGATCAACTTCCCTTTATCCAAAATAGCAATACGGTCGCAAATCTCTTCAACATGGGCCAGTAAATGAGTGCATAGAAGCACTGTCTTGCCTCTCTCTTTCAGCTTTAAAATTACTTTAGTAATTTTAATCGCACCGAGAGGATCCACCCCTGCCATCGGTTCATCAAGAATAATGAGATCCGGGTCATGCACTAAAGCCTGGGCCAATCCAATCCTCTGAAGCATGCCTTTTGAATAAGTCCCCACTCGTCGATCAGAGGCTTCTTCCAGTCCGACTAATGAAATAACAGCCGACACACTTTCCTTTATTTTGTTTTGAGAAACCCCACAAATTCCGGCATAAAAAGAAACCAATTCTTCCCCGGTTAAGTAGGTATAGAAATTTGGAGACTCCGGCAAATAACCGATCCTAGAGCGTGACGCGACATCAGAGCACCTGGAGTTAAAAACCATCACTTCTCCCATTGTTGGTTTTATAAGACCTAATAAAATTTTGAGAGTTGTACTTTTGCCCGAACCATTAGGGCCCAATAGTCCGAAAATTTCACCTTGAGGAATCTCCAGTGACAGCCCGTCAACAGCTCGCAATTTCAAGCCACGAAGTTTCAGGGAATAGTCCTTGGTAATATTTTTGATTGAAACGGCAATGCTCACAAAAATCTCTCTACTTGATTAAAAACCCCTGAAACTCTCGATGGCGATATTCATCAGTTTGCTCAACTTCGTGAATAAAGCCCTCCATCTGATCCATTATTTCAGCTACAAAATCATTCACCTCCGCCTCCTCTCCTTCTAATTCCAATTGGACTCGACCATCTGTCAAATTACAAACAAACCCCGTTGTTTCGTAGCCTTTTGCGATATTGTAAACCTGGTACCGGAATCCCACTCCCTGTACTCGACCGGAAAAATACACCGTCAGGTGAAAAGCTGAATCATCATCTTCCATATTAAAGTAAAGGGTAACTCCTATATCTGAAAAAAATTAAAAAGGGAGCCCAAATTATTTATACTAAAGACCAGGCCTTTGGTCAGAGGTGCAATTGCTACGTTTTTCACTCAAAAAGGTCAATAAATGATTTCTCAATAAATCACATAAAGGATTTATAATAAATAATTTACAAAACATAATAGAGGAAAATACTCAGTATAAAACTTTACAAATCTTTAACAAATTGATTGCTTTATGAAATAAGCTAACCACCTTTTACAGAGGATCACTCCTGTTTAGGTATAAATGCAATTCTATGAGCTATTCTGACTTAGAAAACTATTCTGACAGTGAATGGGAAGAACCATAGGATATCGCGTGGAATGAGTTTGACTGGGAAAAGTATCTCCGCCGTCAAGACGGAACCATTCAATGCTACCTTTCTCATTACGAAAAGGTTCTCGATAAAGACGATCGCATCGATAGTGTTGCAGAACAAATGGGTTGGGCTCAAGGAAGCTGGACTAACGACGAAACCCTTTCTACTGAATCACTACCCGACGCCCTGGATAACGAAGAGAGTCGAAGTGGTGACCTAGACCCTTATACGATACAAAAACATCCTATCTATATCTCAACGAAGGCCCTCTATTCATGGATAGGAAAAGCATGGGATCAAGTCGCACCTGCTTGCGCCTCTAAAATACCAGCGAAGACCGCCCTTTCATTCCAGAGCTCACTCTTTCAGGCCGAACAAAGTTCTTTTATGGCCATACAGTCACTAGACATGGCTGATTATTCCTTGGTCATTTGTTTGCTCAAGCGTTCACTAGGGCAACTGAATCAATCCTTTGCGATGCTCCAGCAAATGGATGACACTAAAACTCCCCCCCTCGTCTACTTCAAAGCTCAGGCATATATTCGCCTCTTTGATATTCGTGAAATTTGGCTCAGGGTCATGCGAGACTGCCGCGAAGAATTAGCGCGACGATTCGGAGATCGAGAGGGCTAAGCCCTTTTCGCTTCCTTCGGAGGTATCATCTCAAAAGTTTGTTGTCGAAGAAAGCTTCAAGAAAGTCAGCGACGAAACAGCCAAAAAATTTAGGTGGCAATAACAGGAGTCCCACTGTGAGTTCAGCGAATTCCGTCATTAGATCCGTTTGCACAAAGGAGAAAAAAAGATTCCGACAACGATTTTCCCTCTTTCAAACAGTCATCGAATGCGCAAGCCTCGGTTGAGTAATAGGCTCTTAAATCAAGTGTCCTTTATCAGAACACGCAATCCAGCGTAAGTGATTGCCGGCTCCCTTCGCTAATAAAGCAGATAACGAAGGATTTGGTTCGACGAGCACCTAATTGTATTTAACCGAAGCGCTGTGTTTTTCTTTGCCAACTGAATATTCCATCTGACATATCAACTGTTTATGGAAAAGACAAAAGCCCAGCCTGTTCCTTCTCCAGGAATTCTTGAGCAGTTGCTGACGTTTGTCCCATTTTTAGTTTCGATCCTCCTGCTCGTTTTTTACGCAAAAGAACACCTTTTTGCAGAAATACTTTATCCCATTGGGGACGAAGCAGCGGATATGCTTCACGCCAATCAACTGGGTGAAAATGGATATCTTTTAACAGGTCAATACTCCTTATTTTCATTTCACCACCCGGGGCCTTTCTTTTTTTACATCGCAGGTTTTTTCGAAAGAATATTTTCTGCTATTATACCAACAAGGCACGGGCAATGGGTGCTTTCTATTCTTTTTCTTAACTCTGTCTTTCTTGGAATTTCCGGGCATCTTTTTTTTAATAAACCCTCGGATTCAAACACACGAAAAACCCTGAAACGAGTTGTCTTCATAATCCTTACATTACTTTTTTTAGAGACTTACGCCATAAGCATTTGGCCACCACATAAGCTAATCCTCCCCTACCTTGCCTTTCTGACGACCTTACCTCTCATCGCAAAGAGAAAGTTTAAATATATCCCTTTATCAATCACTCTGGCCTGCTTACTCATTCATGGAAGAGTCGACCAACCCTTATTTACCTTACCTTTTATTCTTCTCGCGTATTTATGGGGGCGAAAAGCAAACCAAAGCTCCCTCAATATTTCCGAAAAAAAATCAGTTTTCTACGGCCTTGCCATTGGCCTATTCTTTTCGACGCCCATATGGATAGACCTCATCCTTAATAGCCCCAGTAACCTGGGGCAAATTACAAATCTTATTTCAAGAGGCCCCAGCGGAAATAATTCATGGAGCGAGGCAACCAAGTTCATCCTCCACTATTGGCAGGAACCTTTCGGCATCGGA
>JAESUN010000149.1 GCA_016763045.1 Opitutaceae bacterium
CCATCTGTAACCCACCCGAAATCTGGCAAATGACAGATGAACTACTGCTCGCTCAGGCGAAATGGCTCCCTCAATACAAAAAAGGCATTGCCAAAATCAAAAGACGAGTAGCCCGCGAAGGCTGGAAAATAAAAACGAACAAAAGCTATCGCGGAGCAGCTCGCCTAAAACAAGCGACTCAAAAAGAACTAGCTAAACGGGCAAGAGATCGACGCAAGAAAGCAGCCAGTGAGCTACAAGGAACCAAACATATCGACGACAAGTGATTTACTAATTCACCACTTATCGCAAAAGAAGCCTGCTATAGCATTCGTATTACCGAATGCTATACGGTTTCCAAAATATCTGAAAATTCAGAAACGGGGCAGCTTTTCCGCTCAACCATCTGGCCATTCTCCCCTATCTGAGGATTTGCCATTGCATTGTAGCAAATGATAAAGGATCGACGATGCATATCTGAGTCATTGGGACCAGATGTATGCAGAAGGTTCGAATCAAAGAAAAGAACTGAACCAGGCTCCATCTCAACCGGCACACGCTCCAGCATACCTTCAATAATGCCTATACGCCCAGCGTCTGCCCCAGTCTGTGTCCCTACCGTGCCATGCTCCAAACGCCCCAGATGATGAGAGCCTTTGAGAACCTGCAAACAACCATTTTCCTTAACAGATGGATCCAGAGAGACAAAAGCACTGATCATTCGAGGATAGAGAAAGCCTTGATTGTACCAGTATCCATAATCCTGATGCCATTCCCATGAGCCTCCACCCCTTGCCAGCTTAAGTATTACCTTCCCATGAAAAAACGCCACATCCTCTCCCATCAAAAGACGAACATTATTGACGATCCTAGGATCGGTTGAAACTCGAGACCAGATATCCGACCCAAGTTCATGCCAAATCGCGATCTGCGCTTTCCTTCCTTCAGCATCCTGGGTATCGTAACTGGACGTCGCAACGCGATCTCCCTGCTCAACTTCTTGTAAAAGAGCAGCTACTTCTTCCTTATTAAAGGCATTGGATAATAAGAGGTAACCGTCCCTGCGAAAATCTTCGGCCATTTCAAGGCTAACACATGGGGTATTCATATCTATTGAAATTTAGTCTATCTCTCGCGAAAAAATCAAGTCGGATATCCCCTCTTTTGTCTTTTTCTCAGTGGGTGTCTAATCGAGGAGAATCTGACCAGTAGCGACATCAATGACCGTCGTACTACGCGGTCGCAGATCAACTGAAAAAGTTTTACCACCGGGCAGCCTCAGGACTCTATCGCCACCAGGTAGTGAGTGAACAACTAACAAGCCACATCCGAGGAGAGTTGTGTCGTCATTTTTATTCACAACGTGACATCCGGCCCTCCGCCCAAGAGCTCTTAAAAGAGCTGGATTCCCCGGAGCAATAGCAAAGTACCACCACACCGAAGTCTCCTCTTTTCTAAAACCTGCCGAAAGACTTCCATCTTCCCAACGACCAACCACTGTAACTGGCGCAGTAATCTTAACCACCTGCATTTTCTCCACCAAATCCTGTTCATCGACTGCCCCATCCAACTCCAACCGCTGAACAGGTCGATTCATCTCAACAATTTCGGGGCCAAACCCACCTAATTCGTGTGCCAGTGAAGCACCCATCTGTCGATCATCACTCCAGCCAAAAAAGGACAGTAAGACGATATGTCCGCAAAAACCTGATAGTTTTTCTTTTAAAGCCTTCCTCTGCTCTGCTGTCAGAACCGGAGTTGTGGCAAAGAAGATTAATCGGTAATCTGAAAGATCATGACTATCTAACTCAGAAAGAAGGATCTCATCGTGAATCAACCCGGACCTCAACAAGCCTTCAGTTAAAGAATCAATCGAGTGAGCGGATACAGGATCTCCGCAATTACCTTCCTTATCTCCAAGTTCTTCACAATTGAAATTCAATCTGCGACCAACGGTGTAACAGAAAGAGCTCGGATCGTGAACGATCAAAACATCCGCTCCTCGGGCGCAATCCAGCTCCACTCTGTCCGCAACAATTTCAGCCAACTTTTCGACTTCTTTCATCAATACAGGATGATCCCATGTTCCCGAAACGCCATAATTGCCCGCATCAGGAGTAAGCGCATTGGGGCCAAAATCATACCACCACATACCCGCCCCTCGAATAACCGGATGTAATACATTCAGACGCATCACCGCAACATCATCGTCAATCGTACTTTCATAACTAGTATCCCAGGAACACCCGACGTAAGAAGTTGGCTCATCCATCTCATCCAACCATAGCTTCCCCGCCCGAACAACAGGTCCAAGTAACCCCCTTGAGTGCCCAGTTCCACCCATTCCTCGCGCTTCCTTTCGATAACTCTGTGGACCACACAGGCAATCAATTTCTGGTGCAGCCAAAATTTGCTCCAGTGCCAAGTGTCCACCCGCCGCCAACCGACCAAACATACCATGGAAGTATCCATAAAAAACCGCTGCCACAATATCTCTTGACCAATTTTTTTTCACCGTCTTCGCTAGATCGATGATCAACTCTGCCGTATCATTATGCAGGAATTGATAGTAATCAATCACCCATCGATTTCTAGAAGGATCTCGTAATATTCCTTCATCAATCAGTTCTCGTTCCGAAGAATCCGGTACACCCACCTTATCCCACTCGATAATCGTCTGTCCCCACGCCTTGCTCAAAGCAGATACGGTTCTATATCGACTTCGCAAGAACTCAATAAAAGCATTACGCGCAGCAGAACCCGTATCGGGATCATGCTCAAGAAAGCCAAACTGATGCCACTCCCCATAAACACCATTGGATAACTGGATACCTATAACAGAGTTACCCTCGGTTGTTTCAGCCAACTCACGACAAAACACAGATAGATGATCCAAGGCCCATTGTTTCCATTTCTCGGAAAAAAAACTAGCTCTAAGCGGACAACCGTTATCCCCTGCTAATGGTCGAGATAAACCCCAATCTTTTTCTTTTTTTGGTTCCGTATCCGCATATCCAACACATTCTTCAGGAAAACGACGGCACCACCACCCAGGAGCATTTACATGCAAACGAATCATCACACCGGCCTCAGGGGAAATCTCTTTCACTCCTACAATCTGACGACGAACCAACGAGAGATCGAATTTGCCTTTTTCATCAAACAGTTGCTCAAACCAGATATCCACTTGAAAGAGAGAAATCCCATGTCCTGAAAAGACCTGAATATTACGCGAAGGGACCTCCTCCCAAGACCAACGTGAACCCGGACAATCCGTTAGCCCATAAAACAGAGGATTCACTACCCTATCGTTAATCACTAAGCGCGGGCGATCACCTCGCATTTCAACTCTAGCAGCTAAAGGCCTGTTCATACCCATCATCGCCTTAAAACCAGCGGCAAAGGTCAAGCCTGGTATTTCTCGACTTAAGTTTGCACGAATCAAGGATCATTCCCTTCTTCTCCGTCCATAACGATGCTTATCCTTCTGACATATATAAATCGAAAATCTGGCCGGATCGCTTTACTCTAGTAAGATTGACGGTTTCATCTCAGCTGTCAGTCTTCTGGACTGACATATGATCTCACCCAAAAACATCCAGTTAATTGGAACCGAAATCGCTATTCTATGGGAAGATGGAAAAGAATCCTACTTTTCTGCTCCGGTTTTGCGAGCAGCCTCTCCAAGTGCATCTGCTCAAGGGGAAAAAGACATCTTTGGACAACAGTATGGTGGCGAGTTTGGCAAAGATCACTCAGATGTTACCATCGATGGTTGGAAAATGATAGGAAGTTACGCAGTACGTTTTGAATTCAGTGATGGACACAAAACAGGTCTCTACAGTTACGACTACCTAAGAGAACTCGACAAAAGATTAAGAGAAGATCAATCCGATAAGGAATGACTCTTCAAGTCAAAGAAGCGAAGGCTTAGATTCTCACACCTGGCGTAAATCCACGCACACCTTTTTCCGAGAATTTTATGAAATTCTGGATTTCAGCTTCGTTTGCTTCCCCATGTTCTTTGAGTTTCTCCAAAGCTTGAGAACGATTGAGTCCCTCACGATAGAGAGTGCTATAAGCGAATTTTACTCGAGCGATTTGCTCAGGGCTAAAGCCCGCACGTTCCAAACCCACCCTATTGATCGATCGAATAACCGCTGGATTTCCATCCCCGATCAAATAAGGAGGAATATCTTGCGTCACCTTGGAACAACCTCCCAAAAAGGAATACATACCAACATGACAGAATTGATGAATTCCGGTGAGACCACTGATAATCACATAATCATCCACGATTACATGTCCTGCCAATGTTGCATTGTTACTGGCAATGATGTGATTTCCGAGAACACAATCATGGCCTACATGTGAATAGGCCAAAAAGTAATTATCATCCCCAATAACTGTAAAATCACCATCGTTGGTAGCACAGTGGATCGTGGTACATTCACGAAACACATTGCGCTCCCCCACCCTCAAGCCTGGTTTTCCTCCCTTATATTTAAGATCTTGAGTTTTTGGCCCCACACATGCATGAGGAAACACTTCACACTGTTTCCCCAAAACGGTGACCCCCTCCACCGATGCATGATGATGGAGAAAACAACCATCACCCAATTGAACAGTTGGACCAACGTAAGCATGCGCACCTACCTCAATGTCACTGCCTAATTCGGCTCCGTTTTCAATAACTGCCGTTGGATGAATGATGGTAGCCATTTCTGTATGGTAACTTAGTCAGAGAATCTACGAAGGAGAGAATAAATGCCAAACGAATCAA
>JAESUN010000018.1 GCA_016763045.1 Opitutaceae bacterium
AACCGAAGGCGCCAATTCAGGGTTTAATTTTGCCCAGGCAATGATGATCAAGGCATAGATAAGGGCCGAAACCACGCCAGGCAGGAATCCCGCCAGCAGGAGTGCGCCGACGGATTCTTCAACAATGATTGCATAGATGACAAGTATGGCGGAGGGCGGTATCAGTGTCGCCAAAGTCCCACCCGCAGCAACGACACCCGCCGCCAATCTTCTGTCGTAGCCATATTTCAGCATATCCGGTATGGCGACCCGGGCGAACACGGCTGCTGTCGCTGTGGACGCACCGGAAACAGCGGCAAAGCCGGCAGTCGCGAATATCGTTGCGACGGCTAATCCGCCCGGCGCCCAACCGATCCATTTCCGCGCGGCGTCGAATAATTGCTGGGTCATGCCAGCATGAAAAGCCAGAAAGCCAATGAGAATAAACATTGGCAAGACACTGAGGGCGTAGGTAGAGGATTTGGAATGCGGCACAGTTCCAGCTATGCCGGCGCCGGCGTCCCAGCCATTTAGCTCGATGAGGCCCAACAGGCCTACAAGGGCCGCCGCGAAGACAACACGCACACCGAGGAATACCATGAAAAGCATCATGCCGATACCGATGAGACCGACCAGAAACGGATCATCAAAACCAATGCCAATTATCATGATCGTTGCTCCATCTCGGCGGCGGGCGCGAGATCTTCTTCATTCCCAAACACTTCATGGATTTCTTCGGCAGCGTGCGCGGCGGCATCTTTCATAATGACAACGCCTTCAGGGACGGCGTTTGGGTATATGACCAGCCGGATTGAGCCCACAAGCTGAAGCGTCAAACGCAGGAACCATAATCCAAAGGCGATCGGCACGAGCAGCTTGGAGGGCCACACGACAAATTCCGCATCAATCGTCGAATCACCTAATACATAGGCCCGCATAAAATGAGCCCAGCCATAATAAATTAAAACGCCAATAACGAACATTGCGATCAGAGTACCAAACGTTTCCGCCAGCCAAAGCGCTCTACCACGCAGTTTTCCAATCAACATCTCCATGCGTATGTGAGCACCAATCCGCTGGCAGTAAGCGGCCCCCAAGAACGCCATTGTCGCCATCGATAGTTCGACCATATCGATATAGCCGTTGATTGGTGCGTTAAAAATGGACCGCAGCCCAATCTGGAAAACCCCCAAGACCATCATTGCAAAAATTGCCAACGCCGCGATCATGTTGAAGGCGTTATCGATGGGCTGCATAAATCTGTCGATGCGGCCAATGGGGTGAATGCTTGGCTGGGTGTGACTGTTTTGACTATCACTCATGATGTTATTCAGGTGTCCCAATATGTATTGCGACTAAATAAAAAGGGGCGACACCTCACGCATCGCCCCATTTAAGTTTAGAGAACCGGTTTATTTTTTTGCTTCATCCGCATATTTCCAGACCGCATCAAACAGAGCCTGGGCGTCAAATTTGCTTTGATTCTTTTTGATCCAGGCGTCCCAAACCGGCTTCGCTGCGATTTCATGAAATTTTTTCAATGTCGCCGCATCATATCTGATTTCCTGCATCGTCTTTTTAAACATTGGCAGGTTCTTTTGGTCCTGCGCTTTATAAGCGGCTTGTTGCTTGTCCATGACTTCGCCGCGCAAGCTCATCAGGAGTTTTTTGTACTGGCTCGGCAATTTTCCGTATGCCGTCTTATTCAATAGCCACCCACATTCAGAAGTGCCGGGCGTCAAATTGCTGGTGAACCACGTTGCTTTTTCACTGATTTTAAAAGCGACGTGTGCGTAGGTGAAGGGGAAAGCTGCGGCATCCAGTGCGCCACGAGCAAAAGCCGTGGACGTTTCACCTGCAGGTAAAGTCGTCTTGACGGCGCCCAGTTTTTGCATGGCGCTACCAAGACCTCCTCCGGCGCGAACACGCATGCCTTTCCAGTCGGTAATTTTAACGGGCGCCTTACCTTTGCCCATAAGCTCGTATTGCGGCAGCAGACCAGAGACATAAGGCAGAGCGTTCCACTTAGCCATATCGGCGACAATGATGGGATGTTCGAACATTTTGGTGCGAACGTATTTATCGACTTTTGGGTCGCCTAAAGGAAGGAACGGTAATGAGAGCACCATCAAGGAAGGGTTTTTGCCGGGATGATAGAAATTACAAATCGCTGCGCCTTCAAATGCGTTTAATTTTAAACCATCCAGATTTTCACGGGATTTGGAAAGCTGACCACCGTAATAAATTTTCATTTTAAACTTGCCGTCCGTTTCCTCGGCAAGGCGTTTGACGAGGTGGTCCATACCAGCGGTAAGCGCCCGTGGTTTACTCCATACGGATATTTTCCAAAAGATACTGGGCCCATCTATATTTGCGGCTGACGCTTGTGGTGCAGCGCTGAACGATAGAGCTGCCGCACCAAGTGCAAATTTAACGAAGGTTTTCATAATTAATTTCCCTGTTAGAGAATTTTGAGAATTCCAAAAGTAAAAATTTTGACCACATTAGTGAGCACGACACGTAAAATTATATTGATTCTCGGTAGGAGATTAAAGAAAAATATCGATTTATCGTACTTAAATTTCAAAAAATCGTTTATTTTTCAAATTCAACTAAACGAATAACCTTTACGCGGCAATTTTGGGAAAAAGTGATCACGCCATACAATATGTGACCATCCTTGATTGTGGAAAATTGCGTTCATCTCGTGGTGCCTGAAGTCGGTGGAAAAGTCGTTCGTTTGCCGCCTGGCTCGAAACGGATGATTTGTTGGTTTGTAAGCGGCTTGCGTCACCAGACCTGCGCCAAGCGTGTTTTGCGGTAAGGCGGCGTCGACAATATGTCTTTGGCGGCCAATCGTTCCGGAACCTTCAATAAAACTCTTCATCATATCCAGCATCAAAATGATGTGGTTCTCGCTGGAGGCACGTTTTCAGTTAACTGGATTTCTCGTGATTTCGATAAGCAGGCTTTGTGTCGATTATTAACCTATTATTATAAATAAATCGTTTTTAAGGGTTATTTGTATGTATTCCCGATGAAATATTGACATTCCGGTTGGCGGCGTTATCCATACGCTAAATGGTATAATGTCCCGGATGAAAGGTTAAACGCATGCGTATTGTTGCATTCGAGAAAGACGGCGGCGGCGCCATCGGCGTTCGGTTCGGTGATCGCGTTGTCGATTTATCGGTGGCGGCGCCTAATCTGCCTCAGACGTTGCGGGGCCTTTTAGAGGCAGGCGCGTTAAGCGCGGCGGAGCAAGCTGCGGCGAAAGCCGGCGACGAGGCGCAATTG
>JAESUN010000150.1 GCA_016763045.1 Opitutaceae bacterium
CCTTTCTTAAAATCCCAGTCTTCCCGGGAAATCTAGTCCTTTGCGTAATGGATCTACGTTATTCGAAAGAGTAGAGATTGTTCACCCCAAACAGATGGCTTCAATCTATTGAAGTAATTTACCCAGCTATGAAAAAATATATTGTCGAGTTTATCGCTACATTCTTTCTCATCTTAACCATTGGCATGACTGTTATCAGTCCGGGCATTGGCAGTTTCGCACCGATTGCGATTGGAGCCGTTTTGATGGTCATGGTTTTTATGGGAGGCCATATTTCCGGTGCTCATTATAATCCTGCTGTTACTATAGCGGTTTGGCTGCGAGGGAAGTGTGGGACACTGGAAGTTCCTGGCTATCTTATCGCACAGTTATTGGCTGCTGTCGCTGCCTCTGCTACTGTTTGCTACCTCAAAGGAGGGATTGAAGTGGAGGCCATGCAAATCGCAGTGGGTCCAGCTTTGTTAGCTGAGTTCCTTTTTACCTTTGCTTTAGCGTATGTGGTTTTAAATGTGGCGACATCCAAGGGAACCGCAGGTAACTCGTTTTATGGTGTTGCCATAGGTATGACTGTGATGGTGGGTGCATTTGCAGTTGGCGGAATCTCAGGAGGTGTCTTTAACCCTGCTGTTGCGGTAGGTATTTCGATGATGGGCCTGTCTGCTTGGTCGAGCCTTTGGGTGTATTTGGTCGCCAATTGTGCTGGAGGTGTTGTTGCCGCTTTGGTTTTTAAGATCACTAGTCCAAACGATCCTGGAGCATAACGCTTGGATCTCTTTTATCAAAATCAAAGAACCCATCCGTTTTGGATGGGTTCTTTTTTTGTTCTATTCCGACATCCTTCAGGCGATTTTTTACTTAAAAGTAGGATAACCAAGTTTCCTTGGCTAAAGATCAACCTCCCTCGATCCGCCTTCTCTTACCCACGAAGAAGAAATGGCTTTCTACTGTTCGGGACTAACCCCGACCAAGTTCCTCGATCTGATATGGGATTGTTCCTTTAGCTTTGCTCCTTTTATCACAGGTTCTTTCCTCTATCCTCAAAAAAAAAGGCCCTCCAGAACGGATGGGCCTTTCGATGTAAAGTAGAGGAAGATGTTCTTTTATGAGAGAACGTGAACAGGGATTGGAACCTGGGCCAATCGTTTGATTGCCAAGTGAAGTTCATGGCGTAGTTCTTCAATAATTTCCTTGGAGTGTTCCAGATGTTTTTCTGTTGCACGCAAGTATTCCTGATGTCTTTCAGAGATTATTTGAGAAAGATTTGAAAGAGCGTCGTGAGATGCTTGCAGGAGTTCTCGTGTTTTGTCGCTCAATTGTGTTTTAGAGCAGGAGAGACGAGCATCTAATTGAAGACGTGCTTCAGTGGCTTCAGCCAAGAGTATCCTGTCTTCGGGCACTCGTCTTAGGTTCGATGTTAATCCCACTTTATTCAGGCTCCAGATGATCCATTTGGTTGGGTCAAATTGCCAAGGTTTTACCCCATTGCGATAGTCGTGTTGGAATTCGTGGTGATAATTATGATACCCTTCGCCGTAAGTGAGGATTGCCATTAAAGGACTATCTCGGGCCGTATGCTTGGTCGAATACGGTTGCTTTCCGATGGTGTGACAAAGGGAGTTAATGAAAAATGCCATGTGTTGGACGAAGACGACTCTGGCAACCCCTGCGATAAGAAAGGCTCCTAATGCTGCTTGTGGTCCACCGTACATCCAGCCCATAGCAGCGGGAAGGATGAATCCTACTGTGACTGCGATCCACTGGCACCAGCGATATTGCCACATGACGAGAGAATCGCGGCGCAGATCGGCCACATTGTCCATCGGTGGTAATGGATGTAGCCGAAAAAGAAGCCAACCTATGTGAGCATGAAAAAATCCTTTGGTGATATCATAAGGATCGTCGTCGTGATCGACGTGTTTATGATGTTTTCTGTGATCTGAGCACCAGTCCAGTGCGGCATTTTCAAATGCGGCTGCTCCAAAAATCAATGTGAAGAGACGCACTGGCCATTTTGCCTTGAAGGAAAGATGGGAGAAGTTGCGGTGATAGCCGAGTGTGATACTAAACCCGGTTGCACAGAAATAAAAGAAGAAGAGTGATGCCTGGAAAAGATCGATTCCGTGGTTCCAAATGTACCATGGAGTGGCAGTGAATGCCAGTAGCGCTGTCAGGATTAGAAAGCTACTTGTGATCCAGTTTACTCGTTTTAAAGGGATACCAAATATCATGATATGAAAGTATTTTAAGTGTATTTACAGCACCACAGGAGCGGTTTCTGTGCCAGGAGTAAGGTGGAGGGGTACCAAAATTGCAACTGAAGATCCGTCTTTTTTACAGAAAGCAGTAACGCTTATTTGAGCTGCAAAAGAAGCTTAACAATGCACAAATAAGGCGAATTTCTCAGGTCTGTTTAATACTTAACATATTATCTGTTAAGTATTTAAGAAATAGAAAGGGTTCTTGTGCTGAATGCGTATAATGGCCTTTAACGGGGGTAAAGGCCATCATGTTCTGATTCTTAGAGTATTCGATTATCGCCGTTTCTTTACAAAAACGGCACGATAAGTCTGTTTCTCCTTACGTTTAGTGAGGTCGGGAAATATAGACTTTTGAGGGTGTTGCGCCCGTTTCTGTTTCACAAGACCGGTGTGGTCTGTGAAGGAATTATTCGGTGGAGGTAGTGCTTTTCCCTTCGAGAGCTGCTTCAAGTGCATGCCATGCGAGAGTAGCGCACTTAACTCTGATTGCGAATTTCTTTACCCCTTCAAGTGCCGCAATATCTCCTAATGCTTCGAGGTCAGGTTTGGAATCTTCGGGCCCAATAAGGAGTTTCCGAACTTCGCTAATCACTTCGCGAGCTTCCTCAATGCTTTTCCCTTTGAGTCGAGCAGTCATTAAGGAAGCAGATGCTTTTGAGATGGCGCAACCTTGACCGTCAAAACTAACATCGTCGATCTTGTCATCTTGAATATCAAGGAAGATAGAGAGCTCGTCCCCACAGAGTGGATTATGGCCTTCCGCAAAATGCGTTGGCTGGTCAATTTTGCGAAAATTTCTCGGACGCTTGTTATGATCGAGAATGACTTCCTGATAAAGTTCGGTGAGATCTGACATGAGAATAAAAGTGTTTAGAGAAAGGGAAGTGATTCTATTTTCTTAAATGAATAAGGCTCTTATTTTTTCCAAAGCAAGACCAAGGGAGTCAATTTCTTCTTTTGTATTATAAAAGGCAAAAGAAGCTCTGGCTGTGGCGGGGACTCCTAGTCGCTTCATCAATGGTTGAGCGCAGTGATGACCTGCGCGGATCGCAATACCTTTTTTATCAAGAATGGTCCCTATGTCGTGTGGGTGTACGCTATCGAGGGCAAAGGAAATAGCTCCTGCCTGTTCTTTGGGGTTTCCGATAAGAGAAAGACCTTCTATTTTCTGTAATCGTTCTCTGGCATAAGTGAGGAGCTCTTGCTCATAAGTGGCAATGCTTTCCCTTCCTATCTGTTCCATGTAATCGATAGCTGTGCCCATTACGATAGCTCCGGCGATATTCGGAGTGCCTGCTTCAAAACGATCCGGGGCTTTTTTGTAGGTAGTTTTTTCGAAGGTGACAGTTTGAATCATATCTCCACCTCCTTGATACGGAGGCATCGCATCGAGTTGATGCGCTTTCCCGTAGAGAAAACCGATACCGGTGGGGCCATAGAATTTATGAGCTGAAGCGATATAGAAATCACAATCCAGATCCTGTACATCGATGAGGAAGTGAGGAGCAGATTGAGCGCCATCGACCAGAACGGGAATCCCTCTGGAGTGAGCGGTTTTGATCATCTCTTTGATGGGGTTGACGGTCCCTAGAGCATTGGAAACATGTCCAATTGCAACAATTCGTGTTTTATCGGTCAGTAATTTTTCATAGGCCACGAGATCGAGGTCTCCATCATCATCGATAGGGATGACCTTGAGGGTAGCGCCCACTCTTTCACAAAGCATCTGCCAGGGGACAATATTGGCATGGTGTTCGAGGTGGGAGATGAGGATTTCGTCCCCTTCAAAGATGTAGCGACTACCCCAGGAAGTGGCGACCAAGTTAATTGCTTCTGTCGTCCCTCGAACGAAGACAATCTCATCTTCTGAATCCGCGTTGATGAATCGAGCCGTTTTTCGGCGCGCTTCTTCGTAAGCATCTGTCGCTTTTTGACTCAAATAGTGGACTCCGCGGTGGATGTTCGCATTTTGAGACGTATAGTAGTGTTGGATAGCATCGATCACCATTTGTGGTTTCTGAGTGGACGCAGCATTATCCAGGTAAACCAATGGTTTATCATCGACGTTAATATTGAGAATGGGGAAATCGTGTCGTACGGTTTCCACATTGAGAGGAAAGGGAATGATTGAGTCGGTTTTTGACTGAGGCATGAATGTGCTCATTTTCCAAAAAGATAAGAGGTTTCGAATGAAGATCCAGCATAGGATTGAAATAATCGCGTTTTTCTGTAATAAACCAAACCGTTGACAGAATGAGTCTCTCTCTACAGAAAAGCTCCTTTATAAGGATAGATGA
>JAESUN010000151.1 GCA_016763045.1 Opitutaceae bacterium
CGCAAAACCTCTCGCTGCTTCTCAGTTAAAGAACCCATCGATCGACTAATCATACCACAAAGATCCGTCCGAGAAATCCTCTCCAACGGCGCTTCGCCCTTATCATCGCCAATCGTCTCCGCAATCAATATACCTTCGCCCTCCCCTGAAACATCATCAAACGAGATAGCTGGCCCTCTTAAATAATCCAATAACAGAGCTTTGCGACTATCCAAACCGATCCCTTCTCTTTCGACGATAGGGTCTTCTTCCATTTGAGCTCCTTGGGAATCGCTCAAAATCGCCTCTGAAACAATATTCACAGGAGCATAAACAGGAAGTTTTTGAGCCAACAGATAATTTCGAACGTATCGTTTGATCCACGACATCCCGTAAGCCAAAAACCTTCCGTCATCTCCAACTTTATCAATCGCGCGCAAAAGGGCTACGGTTCCCTCCTGAATCGCATCTGCCTTATGATTGAGATCAACACCCAACTGACTCACCACCCTTTCCGCTAAATATCGGTAGCTATAATAAAGAAGGTTTTGAGCGTGCTTATAGCGTTTATGCTCTCTTTTCAGTCGAAATATTAGCCCTTCCTGCAACGCCGTCCACTCTCTCATCGTAAGGACAACATCCAACCCAAGATATTTGAGTCGATCGACACCGAACATCCGATCAAGCTGTTCGCCTGTGCGACTGGAAAGACGACAATTCGCACGTCGCAAGACCCATTGCAACAAATCAAACCTCTGCTCAATTAACAACGCCCCCAGAGCAGCCTCTGCACTTATCCCTCTTCGAAGGCCCGGCAAATTGAGCTCCCGGACTCCTTCCTCAAAGAGATGGCTCCATTCCGGGATTTTCAACATCCAGACCAACTTAGCCCGATAAGCTATAATAACCTGTCGAACAACCCGTTCATCTGCCTCAGAGAGGCCTGTTCCTATTTCCGAAGAACTGTTTATGGGTGATTTTGAGAGCTCCAGCATGAGAAATCCCTATTGAAGGGAATGATAGGCTAAATAGATCTCCCAATAAATCAAGTTAGAGCTTATTCTGCAGCAGTCTGAAAACATTCGTAGTTGCAGACTTGTCGGACACCACATTTTCTGCATTCTCCAACTTTCATTGTCTCAGCCCGGGTGGCGGAATGGTAGACGCAGCGGACTTAAAATCCGCTGACCGCAAGGTCGTGAGGGTTCGAGTCCCTCCTCGGGCACCACTCAAAATAGAAAAGGATCCTTTAACTGACATGAACATTCTCCTTGCTCAGTTCATTTTCGAAGGGAACTCCTTTTCGACGGGGAGAGCGGATCTCTCTGATTTCCGTGAAGGAGGTATTTTCCTCGAAAAAGAGAATGAAATAAGGCTCTGGACAAATTCCGCAGAATCGCAAATGAGCGGTTCCCTGGAAACCCTTGACCACAAAGAAGGGATCGAAGTTCACCCCGTTTTTGTCGCGATAGCCCCTTCACCCTCTGGACGGCTAACGTATGACTGCTATCACTCTATTAAGGACGGACTACTCCGGCAACTGAAAGGCGCTCTTCCCACAGACACGATTATTCTTCACTTACACGGAGCGGCCTGTGCAGAAGAGGAAGACGATGTAGACGGAGCACTGATTGAGGCGATCCGAAGCGAACTCCACTTCACCGGAAAGCTAATCCTCTCTCTGGATCTCCACGCAAATATCACCCGCAAAATGATTCGGCATATCGATGCTCTTACCGCTTATCGAACCATGCCCCATATGGACTTCGTGCAAACAGGGATACGTGCCGCAAAACTGGCCCTATCCAAAAAATCCTTCACTTTGACCGTTGCGAAAATATCTGCTTTAATTCCACCAACAGATACCGACCATCACACCGGAAGGTTTTGCTCCATTTTAAATGAAGCACGCCACTTGGAAACCCTGCCAGGAATCACCGATGTTTCCCTCTTCCCCGTTCAACCATGGCTTAATGTTCCAGAGCTCGGCAGCTCCGTCGTCATCACTGCTGAAGCCCGTTCAGAGGCTCCTCGGCATGCCCAAAATATTGCGGACTCTTGGTATGCCCAACGAAATCAAGGGAAACACCTCTCATTTCCTGGGAGACCTTGGTGAACCATCTTCTGACCTCCACCTCATCCAAGCCATGGTTCCTTGTCGATACGGCAGATGCCACAACAGGTGGGGCTACCGGAACAAGTAGCGAAGCTCTTCATCAGTTACTTCCGTTTAAGGATACTCTTCCCGGGCTTGTTTACCTTTGGACAGTTGATCCAGATACCGTTTCCAGGGCAAAAGCAGGTGCTAAAAATTTTCAGACAGGACAACCTGCCTGCAATTGGGAAGCCGACATCCTTCAAACAGGACCATCTCTTTTTAAACCACGAGGCTCCGGGTACACAGGAATGACCTTTGACCTGGGAGAATCGGCCGTTCTATCATCTGGACAAATCAGACTCGTTGTCACGAGTAAGCCTTGTTTAGTAGCCGACCCCGCTTTTTTTGAAAATCAGAACCTTGATCCCAACCAAGCGTTAGCCATTCAGGTAAAGAGCTTTAAAGGCTGGCAAGCGGGCTATGGAGAAACTGCAGATAGAGGGCTTTATTTCGATGGGCCCGGAGCAACATCGCTTCAATTCACCCACCTCCCTTATACAGGAGTGAACAGAAATCTCTTTCCCATAACTGAAAAACCGACTAAGCCAATAGAGCTATGGGAATAAATCTCGAGAACCTAACCTGCCTCATCACCGGATGCGACGAAGGGACGGGCAAACAACTGGCTCTTGGCTTTCGTGAACGCGGGGCACACGTGGCTGCAGGCTGTCTCAACGCCTCCGAAGCAGACATCTCTGATCCTGAAATACTCAAACTGCAGATGGATGTCACCAATGGTGATCAGATCGCCACAGCTGTCCAGCAGGTGATCGAAACCTTTGGGAAAATCGATGTCTTGATCAATAATGCCGGCATTTACCCACGCCTTCCCGTGGAAAACATGACTTATTCCGAATGGCGGCGTATTCATGAAATAAATCTAGACGGAGCGTTCCGTTGCGCCGAAGCAGTCATCCCCCATTTCATTCAACAGAAAAGTGGAAATATCATCAATGTCGGTAGTATCTGCTTACGTATGGGATCTGCCTCACTCACTCATTACAACAGTAGCAAAGGAGGGCTCGTTGGTATGACCAGAGGATTGGCTAGAGACCTTGGAAAGTATGGTATTCGTTCTAATTGCATTCACCTCGGAGCAGTACAAACCGAGGGCGAAGCACGCGTTTTTCCAGATAAACAAGCTGTCCTCGACGAGGTGAATAAGCTCCAATCCATCAAAGGACGAATCACGCCAAAAAGCGTCGAACCCGTCTTTGCCTTTTTGGCGTCAGGAGAAAGCTCCGACATCACTGGGCAATGCATCACCGCTGACCGAGGTTGGACCCACGATTGAGAATCACGTCTTTTTTTCTCGTATGAAAATTTCCGCTATCCCCGTTCCCTTCGATCAGCCAAATCTCCAACTAATCAAACAAATAGGCGTCGACCATATCGTCTTTTACGACATGGCTGGAATGCCGACTGAGCTCGATCAACTGCAAACCATCCGAGAAAAAGTGGAACAGTTTGATTTGAAACTCTCTGCCATTGAAGGCGGCCCTCCTATCGACAAAATCGTTCTGGGAAAAGAAGGACGCGATCAACAGATTGAGAATTATAAGCGATCCCTTCAGCATATGGGAAAACTGGGGATTCGCACCCTTTGCTACAACTTCATGCCACAAGTGATGGCAGATGCCATGGTGATACGAACCAGTTATGATGTTCTTGAAAGAGGTGAAGCAAAAACCAGCGGGTTTAATCTTTCTGATTTCGATCCAAAATCGATTCCCCACAATGAGAACTCCACCACCGAAGAACAAATGTGGGAAAACCTGGAGTATTTTTTAAATCAA
>JAESUN010000152.1 GCA_016763045.1 Opitutaceae bacterium
TTATTATCAGAGTTTTCCTGGTCAGCCATGGACTCTCTCCCGCCGCAGTACACCTGTTATTGTTGAACACGACTATATCCGCCAGCAGACACTAAGAGCAACTACATTCGCCAGGGATTGTATGTGGTTGGGTCAGCATAGGCCGACTTGCTACTGACAAGCTGGAACATCCTTATTTACCAAAGCTTGTGCTTATACTTTTATAGTTACTGATATTCATCTACCGCCTGAGATGAATTTAGTGATTGGCGGCTTCTAGAAGGTGGTTTCAATGCTAACGTCGCTCGATACTGTTACAGCACTACAAGTCCGCGCCCGTCACTAAATGCCTGGCTAAACAGCCCAATATGCATCTCAGTCCCATAAAGACAGTGGGATTGAGACCTGCGTCAACGTTAGAGAGTTTGCGAATATATGATAATGCCTGCGCAGACAAGGTTTGCGTTGAGATTATTGTAGGCACTAATGCCGCGTCGCCAGCTAATTGTTTAATAACCTATTGAAATATATGAAATAGCACTTACTGCTAGAAGTGTTTTTGGTAAAAGATAAAGAAAACTCTAAGCTAAGGAGCAATGATGTATATAGAATCCGCGGACGTTCTGGACAACGTCGAGGCTATGGACAATGACGTTGATTCGGCACTCGGACCACCTTTAGACTTTCTCCCTCCGCCATTTTGTGATGCAGTTGACGGACCAAATTACTCTAATTCGATTGTCAGTATTGAAATTCATTCCGGACATAGAATCAAAGGTAAACTCAGTCGATTCGATTCGGAAGCAGAAGTAGTAAGCATTGTAGAAGCAAGTAAAGCGCTGCCTACCGAATTCAGTTTTAAAAATATCAAATTCATGCGTCTTGAAAAACCCTACCAGTTACCGCTGGAACGTCCATCGAATGATGACAAAACTCCAGATGTGTTGTTTGAAAACGACTCGCGTAGCTTTCAGGTGTATTTTAAAGACAGAACTGAACTGGCGGGCAAGACCTATGGTTCGCGTATTGATAAGAGTGGAATTCACTTTTATGAACAACAAAAAACAGGTCGGAAGTGGCGCTATTGCTCCCATCTGTTTGTGTCGCGAAGAGCGGTTGAGAATTATATTATCGGTGAACCGATCGGTGGCGTGTTAGTTAAGGAAAATGCCATCAGCCAGAAGGACCTGGACAGTGTGCTTAAAGAGCAGCAAACTGATCGTTCCCAATTACTGGGTGAGTATTTGCTACAAAGTAAGATGGTAAGTAGTGAAGAACTTGGGAAGGTTCTGGCCCATCAAAAGAACATGCCAAATGTTAAGCTTGGTGAAATATTAACCGCTGAAGGATTAATAACCGAGAGTCAGCTTCAAGAAGCATTACAAGCTCAGAAGCAGAAGAGGAAGAATTCACTGGGAGAAATACTGGTGGATAAAGGGGTTATTAACCGGGATAAAATCCAACAGTGCCTGGCAAAAAAGCTGGGTATCCCCTTTGTTGATTTGCATAAATTTGCTATCGAGCCAGATGTTATCAATCTGATTAATGCGGATATGGCATTCAATCACAAGGTCATACCTTTGTATGTTTATGGTAAAAAGGTAGTCATTGCCATTGAAAACCCCACGGATTGGCAAGTGATCGACGCATTGAGTGGCGATCTAAATAGAGATATCGAGCCGGTTATGGCTTCGGCTGAAGATATCAGCTGGGCACTGCATTTTTACTATATCGCGGATGATATTCATCAGACTCCGCAAGCATCAAAAAAAGAAACTACTGATCAGGATAACAGTTTCGATGCAAGTATTTTTACGGCCCTGGAGATTTCTCATATAAATGAAGCAGCGGTATTAAAGATTTTTAGAAAAATCATAGAGGATGCCCACAGACAGAATGTAACAGAAGTACATATCGAACCAGGCGCAGAAGATCAAAAAGTAGTCGTAAGGTTCCGGAAAGATAATGCTCTGTCGGTGTACTATAAATTCCCCAGCATTTACCGCACAGCGTTTGCTTCCCGCATTAAAATCATGGCGCATATGGACGTGTCTAACAAGGTCACATTTCAGGAAGGAAAGATTGCTTATCGTAAATTTGGGCCACTGGATATGGACCTTCGAGTATCGACGATTCCTATCGCAGGGGGTGCTGAGGATATTGTAATTAACATAGCCTGTGCTGGAAAGTACATGCCAATAAATGCTTTGGGTCTAAACACGCATTATATGCATGAAATTCTGAATTCCGTGTCAAAAAATCAAGGTCTGTTCCTAGTGTGCGGACCTTCTGGCTCGGGTAAAAATACTATCCTTCATTCAATTCTCAACTATCTCAATCACGATGATCGCAAAATCTGTACGGCGGAAGAACCGCTCAAAATTATTCAACCCGGTTTGCGGCAGGTGGAAGTTAATCCGAAAACCGGAATAACGCATAACTCCGCAATCAGGGGATTCTTAAAGGCTGATCCAGATATTATTATGTTAAGTGAATTGCCTGACCAGAAGACATCAGCCCTGGCCATTGAAGCATCTCTCAAGGGGCACCTGGTGTTGTTAACATTGCATAACAGCGGCCCGTGTGAAGCCATTGAACGATTGCTCGATATGGGCATTAGTCCGCATAATCTTGCCGATGCACTGCTGGGTATACTATCCCAACGACTGGTCAGAGCCCTGTGTACTTCATGCAAAAAACCCTATGACGCAGAACGCAAAGAGATTGAATTTCTGGCGCGGGAATACTGTGGCGACAACCCTTCAATCGGGTCAATAAGTGAACCAGATCAGGATGAATTGAACGGGCAGATCAAAAAATGGGAAGAAACCCTAACGGTTGACGGCGCCATCAGACTCTTTAAATCTCCAGGCTGTAAAGATTGCATGGACACCGGTTATAGAGGACGTATTGGCATACATACATTGCTAACAAATACGCCCGAGATCAGACGTCTGATTTTGGACAGAACAACAGTCGAGGAAATTCAGTCAACAGTTCTTGCCTCAGGAGCCAGAACTCACAAGCAAGATGGTATTGAAAAAATATTACTGGGTTACACTGACTATTCGCAA
>JAESUN010000153.1 GCA_016763045.1 Opitutaceae bacterium
GACTTCTACGACAGAGTTTCTATTGCCAAAGGACCCAGCTTTGGCATGAAAACTTCCATTCTCTGCCCTTACATGTACCTCGCACATTACAATCTTGTTTCTGTTCCCGAAGGGAGGAAAAGCCTTCTTAAAGAAGGCCTTGACCCTGACCTCATTCGACTCTCTATCGGCACCGAACCTGTGCAGGAAATCATCTCTGCCCTGGAAGTCGCTCTTGCCTAAAAATCGACCCCTAAGCCCTCTTTTAGAGCTAAAAAAGCACTTCCGCTAGAAACAAACTAAAAACCTGTCGTGTATCTTTACTCTGGCATCTTTGGTGAATAAGAATAAAGTTCTTTCTCGAACATAAAAAATATTATGAAAAAACATACCTCTCTATTCTTTTCTCGATTTTTGTTGCAGCTTTTTTAGTAGGTTGCGGCGAGAAATCCAATGATAGCGCAGAAGATGTAGCCGAAGAAATGAAAGATGCCTCTGCTGAAGCAGCTGAGCAGTCTGAAGATGCAGCTAAAGAAGCCTCTAAGGCTGCTGAGAGCCTAACAAAATAAGGCTTTGCTCAAAACCCCTTGCTACACCTTCTCTATGAAAAACTTATTACTCATACTCCTCTCTATTTCCGTTGCGTCCATTTCGCCGGATGTAGCGAGAGAACTGATGAAACAGCGGTAGAGACTTCCAGTACAGAACAAGTGGAAGAAACTGCCAAAGAGACTGAAAAGACCGGAAACAGTCTTCTCAGTGGCTTGAAAAAGAGTGTTGAATCGGTTTCGACCGAAGCCAAAGACGTCGTCACGGAACCTGCACCTGAAGAACCAGTAGCAGAAGTAGCGCCCAAAGCTGTAGAAGTAAAACCCGAAACAGTGGAAGCCCCTGCAAAAGCCTCTACAAGCTTGATGGGATCTTTAAAGGCAGCGACTTCAGAACAATCAGATGCTCTCGTTAGCGATCTCTCAGCGCAAGCGTCATCTCTACTCTCTGAGTATACTGAAAAGTTCTCAACTCTATCTGGAAGCGTCAAAGAGCTGGAGCCACTCATGGCAAAAGCTGCTGGCACGCTTTCACCAGAGTTAACTCAAAGCTATGATCAACTAAAGGCTCTTATGCCAGAGCTCTCAAACTTGATGGGATCTCTAAAAAATTATCAAGGAACTGACCTCGCAAATCTGACTGCCAAACTTAAGACAGATTATGCGGAAACAGAAAACCTCTACAAAAAGGTTTTGGCTCTCATGCCAAAGACAATTTAGAGATAGCTTCTAAGTTTTAAGCAAAGGCCCGGTTTCCTTGTGGGATCCGGGCCTTTTTGTAGCTAATCTATTCTGAAAATCGAAATGCTTTCTCTTTTCAGAAACACTATAAGGAATCCAGCAACCGAGACATCCTTATTAATCACCAAATGACCTACCAGTCTCGAGAATCCGGCACCTCCAGCCAAGCCCCATCTTGCTTGATCGATTCCTGCGAAATCAATCCCGTCAAGGTCAGGTCCAAAGCCTGATGAATACCGAGATTACAAATAACCTTTCCTAAAATAGCATCCCGAAAATGAAAGAGCTCGATAAGGTCTCCCCCCCCGTGGCCTACTTTCTCCAAAGCTTCTTCATCCTTCCAAATTTCAGGAGTATATTCCTCACCTAGATCAAAGAGATTCTCCCATTCATTCGGTTCTTCATTTCTCGACTTCAACCAGATCCGAGGCTCTTGTGTCGAAGCACGAGCTGATTCATAGGAACCCTCAGTGCCTTGCAAACTGTAATTCGTCATTGCATGAGGTCTGGCTGAAAGGAAATCCTGTCGGATACGAATCAAGCCCCCTCCTCGTAACCGACACATCATCATCGTCGAATCCTCCTGCTCATACTTATTTCCATCTTTATCGAGATAATGATGCCCCGTGCCCACACAGGAAACTGAAATAACCCGATCACCCGGAAACCACTGAAGCGTAGGCCCCAAACTGTGGGTACAATAAGTCAGTCCATTAATACCGTACTGCCATTTTTTCCTCCATGGAGTTTTATCGAGAAGAGCCGTACAATCATGTAAATACTCACCTTCAGCATAATATGTCTCTCCAAAGAGACCCTTATCGACCAAACCTTTCACTGTCATATTTGGCTTTATAAAGGTATAATTTTCCCCCATCATATACAAAGCTTTTGATTCATTTGCTGCAGCTACCAACTCACGACATTGCTCGATAGAAACAGCAGCCGTCACCTCCGAAAGGACGTGAATGTTTTTCGTCAAAGCCTTGATCGCCATCTCCGCATGAAGGTGCATCGGTGTACCCACAACAACTGCTTCAATCCCAGATTCTTCCAGCATCTCATCATAGGAAATATAGCCCTTTTCTACACCACATGTTTCCATCCCTTTTTTCAGACCTTCTTCGGAAATATCACAAACAGCGTGGATTTCAAAAAAATCTGTTCCTTTAACGCTGCGAGCGAACGCAGCACCTCTTCCCGCAATACCAACAATACCTAGTTTCATTTTTTTATTTTTTCTTAAATTATATTTTAACCTTAGATATAAGCTCTTGGATAACCGCCCCTTCTGCTTTCATTAGTTTCTCCAAACCTCCTCTGTCAAAAGGCGTCTGCCAAACCGAATAGAGATCATGATCGTAACAATCAGTGGTTGGTAGATAGCCAAGTGATCCATTGGAGAGATTTGAGACAGCAATTGCGTTCTGTGGAAATTGACTACGCAATACTTGCTGCAAATGAGAGTAAGCCTCAAAAGGGTGGCTCACAAAAAAAGAATCCCCCAGTTGCCAAACCCAAAAAGATTCAATCGATTCTTCTGTATCCGAAAAATTGCTGCAGATACCCATTTTTCTCCGCAATCTCTCCCTCTCAAATTCGTCATTTGCTACCTCCAATCGCTGCCTTATCTCTTCTTTTGTCAGCAACCCTTTTAGCTCAAATTTTATAGGGATACATCTGCCTTCCAGAACTGCCGACATTTCTGATTCCTCTCGCTTCCATATCGCCAATGGAGCCCCTGATTCCAGTTTTTCTATAAACCGTAATTTTGAACTAGGTGGATCCATTCCAGCCAACGTTGAGAGAGCTGCATGTCCCAATTCCCTTCCATGCCGATCCGCTAAAGCGGTATCACCACTATATTGCTCCGCTGGGGCCAACTCACCTGAAGCTCCCTGAAGATAAAGACAAGGAGCCTGGCCTGTTTCCGCTTCAAGCATCTCTCTAGCCGCTCCCGGAAAATCTGGAGAAATCAACTGATTATCCCAAGCTAAAGTCGTAGGATGGCAGGCATAGTTGATAATGGTTCCTAAAATTGTCCCATCAGCATTAGATATTCTTCCAACCAGAAGCGTCTCATCCGCAGAAGAATCAGGATCATAACCCGTTAACCATTCCTCTGGATTTTCGGGGTTTTTCAAATCACGTTTTTTGGCCAATCCACATTTCCCATACCTCCAGGTCAGCACCGCCTCTTCTTCCTTCTCCCAAGATTGGCGCACCAACCGAATACACTTCTCCACGAGATTCGAAACATACTCTTCAATCAAGTTTCCTCCGGGCTCCTCCTTGCATTGTGCCGAAATAACTGGCCCGGCATGAGTATGGGTAAGATGGATCAGAAGAGCCTGCTCCTGAAGAGCCAATGCCTCACTAATCTGCTTCCGAAAATCATCCGCTTCCTTGCGGGTTCGCCACCATCCCAGCTCAAGGCTTAAAAGAACCAGAGAGGACCCTCCATTCTTACTCCGGAAACTGATTCCAGTAGCTGTCAATGGACGATGAATGCCCGAAGCTTTGACCTCCCGAGCCGCCCCCCAATTTTGAGAATAAATACCAACCGGCGGCGTTATATCAGACCGCGCAACTCCGATAAGACCACTGAAGCCTGATGACGAAACTTCAGGCATCTTCCGGGGCCACATCCTCTCTTCCGGTCATCAATGATAATCCTCCATCCATAAGCAACGTACTACCAGACATGTGAACATTATCTGGATGGCAAAGATGGAGAACCTGCAACGCAACATCTCTGGCCGAAATCAATCGCCGAACAGGGACCAGTCGACGACCCTTTTCTCGTTCCTCAGGATCTTTCTCATAAAATTTTCCGGTCAATCCAGCATTCACAAAGCCGGGTGCCACTTCATTGAGTAAAACACCCTTTGGAGCCAACTCCAACGCCAGACACTTACCCATCATTCTCAGCGCAGCTTTTGAAACAGAATAGGCTGTTAGGTCTGCATGGACATTTTCGGCAGCCCAGCTTCCCATCAAAACAATACGGCCTTCCAGCTTTTGATCGACCATCCTTCGCCCCCCAGAAGTCGCGGTAAAAAAAGCCCCGTTCAAACTAACATCCATGGTTCTCTGCCACGACTCCGGCGATATTCGCAAACCAAAACCGATCTCTACCAATCCTGCATTTGCCACTACCAAAGTCGGCGTCCCCAAACTGTCTGACACTTCGGAAAACCAATCATCCACCTCCTTCGAATCTGCCACATCCACTTGCGTATACCGGAAAGGGTGGCTCCCAATTTTCTGGGCCGCAACATCTGCTGAATGAATATCAGCAATCGCCACTGTGGCTCCGTTTTCAGCCAGAACCTCTGCCACCGCAAAACCAATATCTCCGAGACCGCCTGTGATCACCGCAACTCGACCCGCTAATAATAAAATATTCTCAGTCATCGCTACCCTTCTTTTCTATTTTTTGAGCATCCCTAATGTTTTATCTGTAGCCTCTAATGATTCATCGATATCAGCTTCCGTGTGCGCGCAACAGATGCTTCCTTGTTTCGTCGCCACTGGAAAATGATAAACTCCATTTTGGATCAATGTTTTCCGATAGATTGTATCAAAATCAAAGTCATGGGAATGTAAAAGCTCCCACCAATTGCGTGGAGCTTTTTCTGCAAAATAAACACAACTCGCACTGCCCTGCCTTGAAATAACCGCCTGGATGCCATGAGCTTGAAACAACTTTTCCTGGCCCGCCTGCAATCGGGCACCCAACCTCTCGAGATGTCCATACACATCCAATTTCGGATCCATCAATTTACGCAGACAGGCAATCGCCGCCGTAACCGGAACTGGATGACAATTATAAGTGCCTGCCGAAAGAACTCTCTTTGCCGGATCTTCACTGATCACCAAATCCATATATTCATGACGACCCGCCAGCGCCGAAATGGGATACCCATTGGCGATAGCCTTCCCAAAAGTTGATAAATCCGGACAAATCCCAGATACGCCTTGATACCCACCTAATCCCGCTCGAAAACCAGTCTTCACCTCATCAAAAATAAGGAGGAACCCATATTCATCGGCTAATTTGCGTAAGCCTTCCAGATAACCTGCTTCCGGCTTAATAACGCCGATATTCTGTAAAACAGGCTCCATGAGTAACGCCGCAATCGAATGGCGCCTCACCACGACCTCGACAGCTTCCAGATCATTATAATCAACGACATGAATCAAATTCAATTCCTCCAAAGGAGTTCCCGCTGTAATCGGTACTTTCGGATATTCATCTCCCTTCATCTGACTCCCTCCGAGGGCTTCCGCCGAAGTTATCAGATTCGTCGCCACCATATTGTGATGCCCATTATAGCTACCTTGAATCTTTATGATATGCGACTTACCCGTCGCAGCTCTCGCCACCCTGATGGCCTGAGCTGTTGCTTCCGATCCCGTGTTGAGAAATTGCACTTTATCTGCAGCCGGCAGACATTTTAAAAAGAGCGCAGCGAGTTCACCTTCTTCCTCAGTCGTCCCAGAGCCAAAATTTGAAAGTCCAGACTCTAGAGATCGTTTGACGGCATCGTTTACATCTCGGTCATTATGTCCAAGAATGTAAGGAGCAAAACCGAAATGGTAATCGATGTATTCATTACCATCATAGTCTTTGATCCTTCCACCCTGCCCAGAAGCAAAGGAAATACAAGGATCCGCTCTGCGATTAAGGGATGCCAATCCTCCAGGAATCAGCAATTCATTCCGTTTTAAAAGTTTCTCTGATTTTTCTAATGTTAATGTCATACCATTCTCAATCTCTCAAAAACTACCAATCACCGACAGCACCATCAGGATAAAAAGTCCGCTTTAAAACCTCCTGCTTGAAAGGGTGCTTTGCGACTTCAGCCTCATTAATCTCAATACCTAGACCCGGGCGTGTATTCGGTCGTACGATTCGACCCTTTTTCTCCAGAGTAAATCCCTCGGAAACAACATCATCTCTCCAGGGCACATCATTACTAACAGACTCGCAAATAATATAAGATGGGGTCGCAAAACCAAACTCTAGAGAAGCCGCCGTACTCACCGGCCCCTGGGGATTGTGAGGTGCCATCGAAACCCTGTATGGCTCAGCCATTGCAGCGATACGACGTGCTTCACTCAGACCACCACAGTGGGTGATATCCGGTTGAATCACACTACAGGCTCGTTTTTCCAATAACTCACGAAAAGCATGTTGAGTGATTAAACGCTCTCCCGTTGCGACTGGCGTCGTCACCGCCCTTTGGATAGCGGCAATATCATCCAACGTCTCCGGCCAACACGGTTCTTCAAAAAAGTACAATCCATACGGATCCAAGGCTTTCGCAAAACGCATGCCCATTCGTGGAGAACACCGAGCATGGCAATCCACCATAATATCGATATCCGGGCCCACCGCATCTCTCATGGCTGCGACGCAAGCCTCTGCATATTGAACAGGTCTCATCCCCTCTATCGGCATCGTCTCCGGCACCGCCATTGTTTTAAAAGCCGTAAATCTATCCTCAACCGCCTCTATCGCCAATTCCGCAAAACGCTTTGCATCCGAAGGCGATGTTTCATAGAAATCCTCCATCTTACCACCGCCTAAATGAGAATAAGTGCGGATGTAATCTCTCACGCGGCCACCCCATAATTCATGACAAGGAACTCCGTGTACCTTCCCTACGATATCCCAAAGAGCGATGTCGATTCCACTGATCGCAGTACTCCGCACGATCCCATTCCCATGCCAGAAATGCTGGCGATACATCATCTGCCAAAGATGCTCAATTCTTCGTGGATCTTCTCCAATCAAAAGCTGGGAAATATCCTCAATCGCACCGACAACAGAACGGGTATGCCATTCAAGCGTCGCTTCACCCCAGCCATAGAGGCCCGGTTGATCCGTCAACACTTTGACAAAGATCCAATTCCGCATCCGCGCGTTACAAATATGGGTTTCTATTGCGGTTATTTTCATAGGAAACTTCTATTGTTCACTTTGGTTTCTCAGCTCTGTCCGTTAAAATACGTACTGTGGAATTTTCAGCCACTCTCCATCCTTCAAAGCAGATTGATGAGCGACGATACCGGCAACTGACAGATTGAGCGCCATATCAATCGCAATAAGTGGCTTACGATTCTCTAGTATCGCTGTGACAAATTCATCCATCAGGCGTCCGTGAGACCCTCCATGGCCACCAACCTCCACCCCGGGAGGAAGTCCGGGACGACTCTGATTCGGGAGATTCTCCTCAAGGCCTTCGTACTCTCCATAAAAAGACCCTCTCTGCCCACGGATCCGACCCTTTTCACCATGATCACCTGGAGTATCCCAACTAACGGCCATCCGAGACATGCCTCCTTCACTTGTCCGAAAGAGCGCTATCTCCGAACCGAACGGGTTTTTGTACCGATTGTTTTCGGGTTGGAACTGTTTTGCCGAACTCGGCATACCGAGGCAGGAAACTTCAGTAAAGCTATGGCCTGTCACGGCAATGTAATAAGCGTTGGAATGCGTCGGATAAAACTGAGGAGGCAGACCAATTCTCCAACCTTTGTATGATGGAATCGCCTCATCGCCGAAATAGTGGTAGTATTCGCCTTCAGAATACACTATTTTCCCCATTCCTCCTGCATTGTAAATTTGACGCATTGCCCATAAATCTGCGTGAAACATCGATGTTTCAAACAACATGTATTTAAGACCTGTTCTCTTAACCGTTTCATACAGCTTATCCGCGTCTTCCAATGAAGCATAAACCGCTGGAACCGCGGAGGCAACATGCTTGCCATGTTCTAGACTCATAATTGCATGCCGGGCATGGCTTGGAGCATCTGTTGCCAAAAACACCGCCTCAATCGTATCATCCTTAACCATCTCCTCCAACGAAGGATAGGTCTTTTCGCACCGAGCTTCTACCGCCATTTCAGCACAACGCTCTGGAATAAGATCACTGACCGCCACTACCTCGACATTTGGATGGTCCTGAAACCCAAAACGAACCCCGAATTTGCACAACCCATGCCCAACTAAACCTACCCGTATTTTACGATCAGATACGGAAACCCACTCATTTGCAGAGTCCAAAGTTTCTGCCGTTTCCTCAAACCCTTGAATCACCTTTTTCTTTTCATCCGCCGAATACCCTATTTTCTGCATCCCGAGAGCAACTGAACCAATTGCCACCGAGCCCAAAAAAGCTCGACGAGAGACAGAGTCAGAAGAGAGATTATGATCTGTATTTTTTTTTGTTTTCATAGTTCGTAAGATTTAAGTATTCGGTGCGATCACTAGTTCAGAAAAAGGCCTGAAAACCCAATATAGCAGGCAATCAGACAACCCGCTCCAAAAACATACCAAAGTAATAAATTGCGGTACCAA
>JAESUN010000154.1 GCA_016763045.1 Opitutaceae bacterium
GCAATACCTCCAGCCGCTCCCAAAGGGATAAGTCGCATGACTAACTTGGGAGCCAGCCCCAACCATCGCCCCACCCACGACGCCAATGCTGCCGAAATTTGTACGGTCGGGCCTTCACGCCCCAAACTAGCCCCCGAACCAATAGAAACAGTTCCTAGGATATATTTACTAACAGCCGTTCGAAAACGGATCCGTCCAAATTTAATAAAATAAGCCGCTTTTGTTTGAGGCATCCCACTGCCAGCAGCCTCGGGTGCCCAGTAGCGAATCAGAAATCCGACGACCAATCCCCCCAGCGTGGGGGCCCCAAGTAAAAAAACATATAACCAAATCCCGCTTAACTCATTTACCGTTTGGATAAAATTATTTTCGGCCCAGTTAATAGAACGGTGAAAGGCAACAGCACTGACTCCAGAAGTCAGCCCAATCAAAGCCGCCAAAAGATAAAACTGCCTCTGTTGTTTTAAGGTAATTTTTTCCAGAAGCCCGGCCATCCAGCGCCGACTTTTTCGATACATACTTCGATTTCCAGTTTCCATAAGAGCAAAAGTTGTTTTCTCCAACCCTGCCTCATGGGGCAATCCTCTTTTCCAAAAAGAGAAAGGAATTGCCCTACAAGTCAGAAACTCCATTCTAATTTCCTTTCCTCGACCCCTCGATAAACGGTTACCCCACCCCATATGGAAATAAAATCCACCGGAAACGGTTACTGGCGTTCAACGCGTCGTCTCATCTTTAGCCTTCTTGTTATCTGGGCCTTTGTCTCACTAGGCCTAGGAATCATTCTGGTCGAGCCACTCAATCAATGGAAGGTAGGTGCACTTCCCGCCGGATTCTGGATGGCCCAACAAGGATCTATCTACGTCTTTGTCATTCTTATCTTTTTCTACGCTTGGCGAATGGATCACCTCGATCAAAAACATCAGAAAAGCGACAAAAGCGACTCCTGAACAGAGACTTTTTTTCACTCGCTACCCAAATCCATCCATTTTTCCATCTCTATGACCGTAGAATCCTGGACCTACCTTCTCGTTAGTTTAACCTTTTTTACCTACCTTTATATTGGTTGGAAAGCCCGAGTCCATGATACCTCGGGCTTTTATGTCGCCGGCCAAGGAGTTCCTGCTCTGGCAAATGGAGCCGCCACCGCAGCAGACTGGATGTCCGCTGCTTCCTTCATCTCCATGGCAGGACTGATCTCCACTCTCGGTTATGATGGTTCTATTTACTTGATGGGATGGACTGGCGGTTATGTTCTTCTCGCACTTTTACTGGCACCCTTTCTGCGCAAATTCGGGAAATACACTGTACCAGATTTTGTGGGTGATCGCTACTACTCTCGATTCGCTAGAATAGTCGCTGTTATTGCCGCCATTTTTATCTCCATGACCTACGTTGCAGGACAAATGCGCGGAGTGGGCATTGTCTTTAGCCGTTTTCTACAAGTGGATATTACCACCGGCGTCATCATCGGAATGGTCATGGTCGCCTTTTTCGCTGTCCTTGGCGGAATGAAAGGCATCACCTGGACCCAGGTTGCACAGTATGGAATCCTTATCGTCGCATTTCTGCTGCCAGCATCTGCCATTGCATTGAAATTAACGGGCAACCCCATTCCCCAACTCGCATTCACCACCAGCGACATTGTCGAACGCCTTAACCAAATCCAGGTGGATCTCGGCTTTTTAGAATACACCGAACCCTTCGCGCATAAGTCGATGCACGATGTCCTCTTCATCACAATGGCCTTGATGGCTGGTACCGCCGGGTTACCTCATGTGATTGTTCGGTTTTACACCGTTCCAAATGTCCGAGCCGCTCGTTACTCAGCTGGCTGGGCGCTCCTTTTTATCGCGATACTCTATACCGCTGCTCCTGCCCTAGCAGTCTTTGCCCGTTATAACTTAATCAACAGCCTTCACGATCAAAATATCGAAGACGTTAGAAAGCTCGACTGGGTCAATAAATGGGAAAAGACCGGCCTGCTCCAACTCACTGATAAAAATAACGATGGACGTATCCAACTCCGCCCAAGTAAAGAAGAGAGTGAGATCAAGTTGGATAAAGATATCATCGTTCTTTCCACTCCTGAAGTCGCTGGACTAGCCCCATGGGTCATCGCACTGGTTGCCGCTGGAGGACTCGCTGCAGCACTCTCAACCGCCTCAGGTCTATTGCTAGTCGTCTCCAGCTCCATCGCACACGATATTTATTATCGTCTGATAAATCCTAAGGCTTCTGAGAAGAAACGCGTTTTTGTCGGAAGAGCAATGATCATAGTGGCCATTTTTGTGGCCGGGTACTTCGGGATTCATCCTCCCGATTATGTCGCATCCGTCGTCGCCTTTGCCTTTGGCTTAGCGGCCTCCAGCTTCTTTCCGGTTATTGTTCTCGGTATTTTTGATAAACGAATGAACCGCAATGGAGCTATCACAGGAATGATCGTCGGTCTCGGTTTCACTGTGTTTTATATTGTGGCTAATAAATTCTATGGCATGGCTCCGTGGTTCGGGATTTCCTCCGAAGGGATCGGGACAGTCGGAATGACTCTCAACTTTATCGCCGCAATAACAGTCTCCCGCTTATCCACACCTCCTCCTCAGGAGGTGCAGGATATGGTTGAAGCTCTTCGGTCTCCTGACCATGCAGGCCCCGCGGCCATCCTGGATGAAGACAGCGAAGAGTTCCATTAAACAACAAAACCTTCGCCAAGAAAAGCAACAGGCTTCATCTTTTTTCGTAGTTGGATCATCGCTACAAAAGACCTTTTATGCGTCTTTTTTCGACAACAACCATCGACTGTTTCTTTTAAAGGACTAGCATTTTAGGAGAGAGGCGAGCTCTTAGGTATCGCAACTCATAAAAAAGGGCGTATATTGATCCTTTTAATCCCTCAGATGGCAAACACCCAACATAACTCTACAGTCTATCATACTCTGCTCTTTAACAGTCGGAATCACCTTCTGCTAACGAGAACCGCAGAGACAGAGAACCAATGGGACCCCCCCTTTTCTGGAAACGTTTCAGAAGACGAAAACCTGGAAAAGATCAGCGAAGCCGAGTTGAAAGAATTCACTGGAAGAGCAATTTCGACAACAATCATCTTTGACGCAAACACATCCAACGAAACAGATCATCCAAGCTCTTTTCGACACCCCATTCTCTTTGCACTGGATGAAGTACTCGATCAAACACCGCTGGCAACTTTCTATTCCCTGGAAGAGCTCTATGCCCTAATGGGAAAAAACCCTGAAACATTCACGCCCTTTTTAAGAGAGATCATCCCACACTTACACACGTATGCTATCCGCATCCCCTATCTCAATCAGAAGGAAACAAACTATATTTATCGGTTTCGAACAGAAAAAAACCGGAATAAGGAAATTTACCATATGGATTCAAAGGCAGAAGCTCTTTATCAAAGCTCCCTCTGCCAAGCTATTAAACTAGTCAAAAGACAAAAAGAACGATCTCCAGACTTACCCGCA
>JAESUN010000155.1 GCA_016763045.1 Opitutaceae bacterium
ATAACTGCTACATCATCTGCCATCTGCGCAACCACACCCATATCATGGGTAATAAAGAGAACGGATGTCCCCAGTTCACCCTGAAGATCCTTTATCAGTTTTAAAATCTGAGCCTGAATGGTCACATCCAGAGCAGTTGTCGGCTCATCCGCAATCAAAAGCTCCGGTCGACAAACCAATGCCATGGCAATAACGATACGCTGCCGCATCCCTCCTGAAAACTCATGCGGATATTGCCGTAACCGCATTTCAGGCTCTGGAATACCCACCTTTTCGAGCATTTCGATAACTAAAGTCTCCGCATCTTTTTTCGGCATTTTTCGATGGGTCAGAATCGCTTCGCAAATCTGATCCCCTATCGTATGAACAGGACTCAAAGCCGAGATGGGTTCCTGAAAGATCATACTCACCAACGAGCCTCGGAGATCATAGAGGCGAGGATCACTCTCCGAGAGAGAAACCACTTCTATTTCTTCTTTTCCCTCTGGAAAGAGAGAAATCGTCCCTCCCGTAATTTTTCCCGGACGCTGAATTAATCGCATGATGGAATAAGCCGTCACGCTTTTCCCCGAGCCAGACTCACCTACAAGAGCCATTACTCTGCCCCTTTTTATTTCGAAACCAACATCCCTGACAGCTTTGACCAAACCATTGTCTGTATCAAAGACAACATGTAGACCTTCGATCTTCAAAACACTGTCTCTTTTTATTGAATCCTCTCTTCAAAAAGTGGCAGACTCCATCGAATAGCCAATCATTATCTGTCTCAAAAAAAGACTGCAGCTCTACCAACATTCTCTCTTATCGAATAATTTTTAGTTTAATCAGGGGCTTTACCAGCCTCAGGTTATTCTCAAAAATCACAAACTCTCATTCATAACGACAGTCCGTTTTTTGGACCTTTTTACAAATCATACCCTCCTCAAGGCGTATAATTTGCCAGCATAGCGGAAAGATCACCCACCGTCGCCTTCGAGGTAAGGATAAAGATATAACCATCCTTCTCCCACTTACCCATTGTCCAGCCTTTAGGCATCTCTTTATACTCAAAGGCCTCAGAGACATCCACATCCGTAAACTCGGCTTTTTGCGCGATGAATAAATGATACACCGTTTCCGCATTAAAACAAAGGATCGCAACCTGCCCTTCCGACCACTTTAGTCGCCGACAACCTATACTCTTCTGCTCAAGAAGCTTTGGAGGGAGATTATCTGGCACCGGAAAACCTTCGGCAGTCAACCAACTGACGAGCTTTTCGGGATCCTTGTTATGGTATTTCAATCTCGGACCATCACTCGAGTAGCTGTAAGCCCGCTATAAAAGCGGACCACTATACTCATCACTCCGGTCAACGATAAAAGCTGAATAAAGGTACCCCACAAGAAGCAAACTGGCTGCCATAGCAAAACATTGATAAATTTTCCGCCGGATCATCTTACGTCGCGACCCAGCTTTCACTGTGGCCAATAAATAGACACGCAAATCCTCCGGGGTTTTGAGGCTATTCAATTTTTCAGCCATCACCGCATCAAATCGCTTACTGGCATCCCACCACTTCATCAATTCAGGATCGCCTTCGGCAACACGCTTTGCTTCCACAAACTGAGGATCATCCAAAGGCTCAGGCCCCATGGTGTGATTTGCCAAAATGAGTTTAGCTTCGGCCTTATCCATACGTAGGGCTCCCTTCATTATCAGAAAATTTCACCAGATTGCCTTTTTTTTCTGCTTGTTTCACTTCTTTTTTCAGAAGTTCCTTACTCCTCGCCAATCGCGACATAACAGTGCCAATAGGGATATCTAAAATACTCGAAATCTCCTTGTATGTATAGGACTCAAGATAAAAAAGAGAAATGACTTTCCTGTATTTGAATTTTAATGTCATTAGTAAATCCATGACCATTTCTGAGTCCAGAGCCTGAAGATAACTTTCCTCAACTGCTTCACTCGCCGGCTCTAAATTACTATCATCTATCGCAACAAACCGCTCACTTCTTTTTCGCTTCCGCAGAAACTCCCGGTAAAGGGTTGTATAAAGCCATGACTTCGTCGCTTTAGATGATCGAATACTCGACCCCTTTTTGGCCCAAATCAAAAACGTCTCCTGAGTCAAATCCCCCGCTTCATCAGAAGACCCAGACAAGCTCCACGCATACCGGTAGAGCTTTTCGTAATTTGAATCAATGACTTCCTGAAAGAGTTGCGACATAGGCAAGGACTACGATCCGTTAAGAACCTTACTGCTGATCAACAGCAGATGACAAATATATTCGAAAACAAAGAAGAAGCCTTCTTAAAACTTAATCCTTCGGAGTGGCGAAGGCGATCACACCTGCAGCAGTGCAAGTCCAATAAATCTTTCCATTAGAAGCCACAGTAACATCTGTCGGACTATTGAGTCCTTCGATAATGGTTTCGACTTCGAAATCACGTGCACTCACCCAGCTAATACTCAAGGACATAAAGAGCATTGCGACGATCACTCTCCAAGCGAAACGCCAGGAGTCAAACATTAAGTTCATTACATATCATAGGGTTTCCTTTCGTTTAATTAAAACAAAACCTCTTGAGACTCTCACTCCCATAGAGGTTTGCTATTTTAGATTCACGAAAAAGGAGACTCAGCACCTGAACTTTATTCGAAAAAAATTCAGGGAAGTAAAAAAACGGCATGCATTACCTGCTGCCAACTCTCATCCTTAACGGCCTACCTACTCAGAGGCTTTCCCAACTACTGTTGCTTCTGGCACTTCGACAAGTTTCCCCGTCTTACAATCATAGATGTATCCATAAATCGGGATAAACCCCGGGACCAATGGATGATTCCGGATGCGTTTCACATCCGTCAAAACACTGTTCTCCTGATTCCCAATCGTCAGACAGTCGATCTTCTTTCCTTCCATCGAACCAGGGCCTTCTCCCGTATCATGCCAACCATCCTCACCGACGCTCGCAGTCTCCAGACTACTGGCTAATAAATCTCCCATAATCTCATTGGTGAAGGTCTCCATCCCACAATCTGTGTGATGAATCACAAACCACTCCTTCGTCCCCAATAGTTTATACGAAATGACTAACGAACGAATGGCATCATCGCTGGCTCTTCCTCCCGCATTGCGGATAACATGTGCGTCACCTTCAGCCAATCCAGCGTATTTCGCCGGATCGAGACGAGCATCCATACAAGTTAAAATAGCAAAATGTCTCCCGGGAGGAGACGAAAGCTTTCCTTTATCACCGAAACTTTCTGCATAACCGGCATTCGCCGCTAAAACTTCATCATGTATTTGGGTCATAACACTTCTCCTATTTTTAAAGGCCTCATCAACTATTTATTCCAGTCAAAGCCCTCCGTAAAGGGCTCAAGAAACCAGATACTCTTTCTTACATAAAAATCACGTTTTTTGACACAAAAGCAACCATACAACGCTTAATAAGCTACTCTAATATAAAAAGAGTTACATCGAGCAGGGATGGGCACCCGGAGACAGCGGGCCTTCGACTTCTAGAGCTTCCTTCTTTCCCCATTTTGCCACCACCAGCGATGCCTCCTTGTTCGGCTCTATGTTCACCTCTTCCTTCGTTACCAAATCCCCTGTTTTGAGGAGCTCCATTCCGGCTCCCATCACAACTGGGCCCATTTCTCTAAAATCAAAGACCTTCGGAGCCCCCGAGTAACAGACCGCATCGACATACACGCATTTATCCTTTCCGTGCGAAGACTCTCCTATCTGCCAGTCGACCATACCCTCACCGAACTGTCCCGAAAACCCATGCACAACGAGACGTCGGTCTCCAGAAAACAGCTCAAATCGCAAATCCCCCAAACCCCTTATACCAACCTCTTTGCCGATTAATTGAAATCGGATTCGAAAATCCGAGGCCTCAAAAACACCCGGAACCTCCGGCCGATCGAGATGCTCATGCCAATCGCCTTTATGAGTTAAGAGAGAAAACACCGAAAGAACACGATTCGCTTTCTGCACACTGGAAATATAGGTGGACGCAAAATCAACGCCATTCTTTAGAAACCGAACCCTAAAGCAAACGGCGGGATCATTCTCTGTCCGCCAGTAACCCAAAACCGGCCGCCGCTGATCCCACAAATTATCCCGATTAACAGATCCCAAACAAGCATCCTCATCCATCCAGGTTACCCCTGATACGACAGATCCATCAGCGCGCTTCAGGTATACATGTTTCCGCTCGATTGGTGAGGTCTCAAGTTGAACAAAACCCTTTCTAAGTTCATCTGGACAAGGAGAAGGGGTCAAAAAATCAAGAAAACCCAAAGTGAGATCCCCTCTTTCTCTATTTTCAGCTTCCTCTCGATGTGGAATCGAAATTTCCGCCCTATTTTCCAAATAAAATACAGCCCTCTCCAACAAAAACTCGTGATAACTTCGGCTTTGCGGTCCCGCCAACTGTCCTGTCCCGGGATGAAAGTGATCAGCATAATCTTCCCAGACAAGAGTGCGCATTTTCTCCGTCATGCGCCTTGCCTCAACATCGACCACCACATCGAGAATCCACTCGCACCAGTTCAAACACACGAGCGTATACCCAGGGCTATTGTATTCGTTGAAACCTCCATGAAGCGCATGATCCTCCACCATTCCGGTCAACAGCTTTCGTCCATATTCGACAAAAAAAGGATCCCCACTAAACTCACCCACTGCGACAGCCACTCCAGCACTGGGAAAGGCGACATTTGTATAATCAGGGCCACTATTCCGACGAAAAACCGACCACGCTGCATGCAGAGCTGCCTTTTCTATTTCATCGAGTAATTCAGGTGGAAAAACGGAAGCATGCCGATGTCTCAAGAAAATAAGTTGAGAACCCACGAAGCTGGCATAGTTCCAATCAGGAACCTTCATCACCGAAAGAGGCTCCTCCAAGTACAACGGCCAAATACCATATGTCCGACTGATCGGATCACGATCCTGAAGCGCCAGAACAGCTCGCACGATATCACAGGCGCGTGCCTTACGCTCCTCCACAGGATCCAACTCGAGCATATAGATCACATAAGCCAACGATCTTCGCCCAAAGTGAACGAGACTCCCCACTGGGAGGCTACAATGATAGGCTCCTTCCCCCACCGTTATCTGTACCAAACAACATTCAGGATCATAGGTTTTATCCAAATCCACCAACAATTTTTTCAACTCAGTATCCATCTGTTATCTCAAGGAATTAAGTCCACACCAAAGCGCTTCGCAAAAACAGCCGTCAACGCAAAAGCAATAATCGTCACCAAAGCACAAATACATAACGATGCCCAAAAACTCATCCCTTTATTCAAGAGCCACGGCATCACAAGAAACATTGGAAGAGTCGGAAGAACATACCAAAACGTATAAAAGGCATGTGTCGCTATTTTTGCATGACCCTGACCTTCGTAGTAAAGCCAGAACATAACCAGAATCGTCATAAAGGGCAGGGAAACGATGAGGGCTCCCAATTTATCACTTCGTTTGGCTATTTCTGAAACCAAGACAATAATGAAAGCGGTTATCGCGTATTTGGTAATTAAAAAGATCATCTCATAAAGGGGGAAACGGAAGCTCTATTATTCACTAAGCCCTTCATACTTGGGTAGCCCGAGAGCTCTTGGCAATGCAATCTCACAGAAAAAAAGTGAAACAAAAAAATCAACCCAGCCACTGGCCCGCACTCATCACAAAGACACAAAGAATCCCAACAGCGATACCTAGCAATTTCCGGCGAGAGAGTGATTCCTTGAGAAAAAAAACACCCAAAACAAACGTCCCCAGAAAACTCATCTGCGCAATAGGAAGAACGATCCCCGCCTCTCCGTATTGCAATGCCAGCGCCATAAAATAGACAATCCCACAGATCAAGAGGCCGGATAACAATCCATAGCCCCAGCTCTTTCGATGGGAAAACCCAATCCCTCCTTCTCTAAAAAAAGCATAGCTAAGCCCCCCGACGATCCAAACAGAGCCCGTTAGCGCAAGCAGCCCGCTTCGATCTGCCCCCTCTATAAATGCATATTTATAACTAAGCCCCATCCCTGCCCTGAGAAAAGCCGCAATCACCGCTAAATACGTTCCCTTTCTCAACATGGCATGGGATTTTCCTCCATCCGTCCCCAAAAACAGAAAGACCGCGGTAACCGCGAGTAGAACACCACCTATCTTCCAATAAGTCAGCGATTCCCCCAACAAAACAAATGCTCCAAGGACAACGACAACTAGATTCAAACGATAGATAGTCGAACAAACGCCAGCTTCCTGCGAAGTCATCGACTCAACCAGAAGAATATTTGCCACAACAGATAAGAGACCCGCAATCAGTCCCCAGAGAACAGTCACCTGCCAGTTCTCATAGCTGAAGTCAAAAAAGAGACAAAAAACAGCCACCCAAACGACACCGATGATCGCAATGTAGGTGCCACGAGATCTCCCCCGACGAGCATATAACTTGAAAACAAAGTCGTTGAGAGCAGAGAAAAACAGGCAACAGAGTGCAAAAACAATCGGCAACATAGAGAGAGA
>JAESUN010000156.1 GCA_016763045.1 Opitutaceae bacterium
ACGAATACGCGTATGGTTTATGCAGTGGCACAAATAAATGACCCCTACGGATATTTATCCAATGATCTTAGCTCCCCCTTAAAAATGGGGTTATTTGTGCACGCAAAGATAAGCGGAAAAACAGTCGATGATGTCATCGTTCTCCCAAGCCTGGCTCTGCGTGGGAAAGATCAGATTTTGGTCGTTGATGAGGAGAATCACCTGAGGTCTAAAACTGTGAAATCATTCAGACATACGGAGGAAAAATAGTCATCTCCGAAGGGATAACCCCCGGTGACCAAGTTTGTTTAACGGCTCTGGAATTCGTTGTCGAAGGTATGACAGTAAAGATTCAGAGCGATAAAACTGCTGAGCAGGAGAAAGAAGAACTTCCTTCGATCGCCAATACCGAGAAAAAAACAGATAAAAGCTCATGAGCCAGATGTCGGAAGGCATCATCGCTTGGTTCGCCCGTAATCACGTGGCAGCCAACCTTCTCATGATGGTCATCCTCTTCGCGGGGATAACGACAGCTTTTACCATCAAGAAGGAGATGTTTCCTGAAATGGAAAGCCAGCGAGTCTCCATCAACGTGCCCTACCGTGGAGGAACTCCGATCGAAGTCGAAGAAGGAGTAATCATCCGCATCGAGGAAGCCATTCAGGGTATTGATGGAATCAAAGAAATCACTTCCATCGCTCAATCGGGATCGGGAAAAGTCACCGTCGAAATGGAAAGAGGCTATGACATGCAAAAGTTTTCCAATGAGATCAGAACTCGAGTGGATAGTATCTCTACCTTCCCAGCCGAAACAGAACGACCCATTGTTTCTCAATCGCTCTGGCGCTGGCAAGTCCTCAACGTCAACGCTTATGGAGACATCGATCCACTTTCTCTACATCGCCTAACCTATAAAATTAGGGATGAAATCATTGCTCTACCAGGCATCTCTCAAGCAGAAATATTTGGAGCTCGCACCTTTGAAATTTCCATCGAAATTTCCGAGGATAAGCTACGTGAGTATGGTCTGACATTTGACCAAATAACTAGGGCCATTCGAAACTCCTCACTCGATCTACCGGCAGGTTCCATCAAGACAAAAGCAGGAGAAGTTCTTTTGAGAACTCAGGGACAGGCCTATACCACCCGGGATTATGAGCAAATCGTTCTCTTAAACCAACCCGATGGGACTCGCATCCTTCTTGGTGACGTGGCCACCGTCATAGACGGGTTTGATGACTCTTTTAGAAAAATTCGTTTTGATGGGAAACCCTCTTTGGACATTAATGTTTTTCGCGTCGGCAACGAAAGCGCCATCGAAATAAGTAATACTGTAAAAGAATACATTGAAAACGTTCGCGGCACGCTTCCTGACGGCATTGAAATATCCATCTGGGCCGATAGTTCCCGTTATCTCAGTGATCGACTTTCCCTACTCTTATTTAACGGATTAACAGGACTTTTTCTCGTTTTTATTTCGCTTACCCTCTTTCTTCGCCTTAAATTAGCTCTCTGGGTTTGTCTCGGAATTCCTGTCTCCTTTCTCGGAACCTTATGGGTAATGCCCTTTATGAATACGTCGATCAATCTGATCAGCCTCTTTGGATTTATCGTCGTTCTGGGAATCGTGGTCGACGACGCCATCGTTGTGGCCGAAAGCGTTTATACAACCTATAAAAAAGAAGGTCCCGGGGTCAACACTGCCATCAAAGGAACTCATCGAGTCGCCGTGCCCGTCACTTTTGGGGTCCTTACCTCAATAGCGGCTTTCATTCCCCTCGCTAATATTCCAGGATGGGTCGGATTGGAATCCAGGGAGATTGGTTTAATCGTCACCGCCGCTCTGTTTTTTTCTCTCATCGAATCTAAACTTATTTTGCCAGCTCACTTAGCCACCCTGAAACCTCGAAAAGAAAAAAAGAGAAGTGTGCAGTGGCTCGGCCACTTTCAAAACTTCTTTGCGGAAGGATTACAGAAGTTGATTCGGAATGTATATCGTCCCCTCCTCCTTATCACCACCGCTCATCGCTATATAACTCTTTCTATTTTTATAGGAGTCTTGGTTATCTCTCTGGGGTTCATTAAAGGAGGATGGATTCGGTATGTTCCCTTCCCTTCTATCGAAGGGGATATGATTGTAGTCAATGTGAGATTTCCAGAAGGAACACCCGAGTCTTTCACAGAAAAAACGGCGCTTCGAATGGAAAAAGCCGCGTTGGAAATGCATGACGAATATATCCAAAAGGAAAATATACATTTCATTCAAACAACATGGGTAAACATTCAAAGCGCCCATCGGATCCTCATTCTTTTGGAGCTGATTCCTTCCGAAGATCGCTCGATTCGAAACCCTGAAATCATCCGTCAATGGCGGAAAAAAATAGGGGGAATACCTGGCGCAACTTATGTTTCATTCAAAGGAACCATCGGACGAGATCGAGATCCAATTAATGTCCAACTACAGAGTTCGGATACAGCCCAAATCGAAGCTGCCGCAGCTCTGCTGAAAGAAGCACTCACTGAGTATGAAGGTGTCTTCGACGTCAGCGACTCCTCTACCACAGGCAAACAAGAGATAAAACTGTCCATTAAGCCCGAAGCCGAAAGCCTTGGCATCACCCTAGCATCTCTGGCGCGCCAAGTGCGACAAGGATTTTTCGGAGAACAAGCCCAGCGTATCCAACGAGGTCGCGACGACATTCGTGTCATGGTTCGTTATCCTAAAAAAGAGAGACAATCGATCGAAAGCCTAAAAACAATGAGAATCCGTACCCCCGCTGGAAAAGAAATCCCCTTTTCTCAAGTAGCTGAGGTCTCTCAAGGAACCGGATACTCATGGATTAGGCGAGTAGATCGAAACCGTGTTTTAAACGTAACCGCTGATATTGATAAAGAAACTATCTCACAAAATGCGCTCTACAGTGATATTAAAACACGAATATTACCGGAAATATTTCGAAAATACCCCAGAGTTTCCTCCTCTCTACAAGGAGAAGCCCGCGACCAAGAAGAAACAAACGCCAGTTTAAAGTCTGGGAGTCTCTTTGCTGGTTTTCTTATTTTTGCCCTTTTAGCGATTCCTCTCAAATCATACATCCAGCCACTCGTCATCATGAGCGTTATCCCCTTTGGAATCATTGGAGCTCTCGCGGGTCACCTCCTCATGGGATTTGCCATTAGCCGATACTCTCTTTTCGGAATGTTAGCTCTCGCCGGAATTGTGGTAAACGATAGCTTGGTCATGGTCGATTATATCAACCAATCCTTACGCGATAAGGTTCCTCTTCTCAAAGCCGTGCGTAACGCTGGTTCTGCCCGTTTTAGAGCCATCATGCTAACCTCCCTCACCACCTTTGCGGGTCTGAGCCCACTACTTCTGGAAAAAAGTGTCCAAGCTCAATTTCTTATTCCGATGGCAACCTCTCTCGCCTTCGGAGTCATCTTCGCCACAACCATTACACTTGTTCTAGTTCCTTGCCTTTCGCTCATTGTTTACGACATCAAAGCGCTTTTCAGCACGCATTCCCCCTCTGAAATCGCTGCACGAGAACATCAAAAAATCGACTAAACACGAAAGCCTTTTTTGGAACATATAAACTCACGTCATCTTATTTCCAAAATTAGTTTCACCACAAAACCCACATTTTCACAACAAGACCCATATTTAAGATACTAGAATGAGAGAGTCATCCAAAGGAATTATCTCCTGGTTTGCCCACAATCCCGTAGCGGCAAACCTTCTAATGATGGTCATCCTGTTAGCAGGCATTTCCACCGCTTTCAGCATCAAAAAAGAATTATTTCCTCAATTCGAAAGTCGGAGAGTCTCTATCAACGTGCCCTATCGAGGAGGAACTCCTGTCGAAGTCGAAGAGGGAGT
>JAESUN010000157.1 GCA_016763045.1 Opitutaceae bacterium
GCCCTGTGACAATCCTACTGGATAGCCACCGAAAGGAATAAAAAAGGAGAGAAGCTCAACCAGACAACATCGTCCAAGGGACTTTTATCGTGGTTCTCCCTGTCCACTGGCAAGGTTTACCGGGACTGCAAACGGATCTTGTTCAGGCCCACTTTTCGGCACGTATCCATCACTAAGGTTACTCGGTTGAGAGGTGTTTCCTCATCCGCCTTAATCAGCACTGTTATATTTGTGCTCTGGCTACTAACCATTTTTACAAGCTCCACCAAAATCTCATCAGATGCGGGAGTTCCATTTACGTAAAGACTTCCCTCGCCATCGATCGCAATGACCATAGGGCTGACAAATTCATTCTTTCCGGCAGTTTCGACTTCTGGTAGTGTCAAATTGAGAGTTTTAATTTCCCTGAACTGCATGCTCACCAAAAAGAAAAAGATCAGGATCGTTAGCACATCCATCAACGGCACGATATTGATTTCGACCTTTCGGCGCCGACGTGCAAGCAAAGTCATTTTGTCCTGTTTTGTGCGTCCAGCCGCTCCAACAATGAATCGAGCTGGACAGCGTATGTTTCTACTTTTCGTTGCAGGTATCCATTTCCAACCAAACACGGGATGGCAACGGCCATCCCCAGAACAGTCGTGGTCAAAGCCAAGGCAATACCTTGGGTAAAAGAAGCCTGATCAGGTAAACCTGTCTCCGGAGAAATATTTCCAAAAACAGTCACCAATCCTGTTACCGTCCCCAACAAACCAAGAAGAGGTGCGGCTCCAATGATTATTTCAACAAAAACTAACCCTCTTTCCATTCGATTAATCTCCAGACGACCGAATGCCTTCACAGCGCCCGAATCGTTCTGATGAGCTGCCGAGAAGGCGAGAATACGTGCTAAAACAGAATCAGTCCCACCCTGAATCTTATCTCCGGAAATGATCGCTGAGACCAATTGCTCTGGAAGGATAACCGCACGCCTCAACGAATAAAGTCGTTCAAAGATGATGAACGCTCCGACGATCGAGCATAAACCCAATGGATAAACAAAAATACCGGCACCTTTGAGAATTTCCCACATATGATACTTAAAAAAGACGTAACTCCCTTGAGTTCATTTTTCTATTAAACCTCTCGATCATAGCGAAGACAATGAGCAAGAAACGGAACATCAACCAGCAAAATAAGGCAATTCTTTCGAAACGGCTATAACATCTTCTTTTGCTTCCAACAACTCGCCAATGGCATCCCATTTCCCATTGATCAAAGAACTATGAGCAGTCTCTCTCATGGTAATGGAGACTGTTTCACCCGCAAAACGTATTTCCCGAGCAGAAACATCCATCGTAATTGCGAGCGTTGGATCTGCTTCTACTGCAGAAGCTATTCTGGCAATCTCCTCTTTGGACGCACAGAAACAAGGAATCCCCAAAGTGGTGCAGTTGCCAAAAAATATTTCCGCAAAACTCTCTGCTACGATCCCTCGGAATCCGTAACGATATAATGCCTGCGGTGCATGCTCTCTCGAGCTACCACAGCCAAAATTATCACCAGAGAGGAGAATCGTCGCATCTGAATAACGTGAATCATTCAAAGGATGCTCCTTATCCGATCCATCTTCATTTTTGCGAACATCATAGAAAAGGTGTTCTCCCAGCCCATCGAATGTTACGCACTTCATATAACGTGCAGGTATAATCCTATCCGTATCGATCGCATCACCAGGAACGAAAACACCAGTCCCAACCACTTCTGTTATTTTTTCTAAAGCCATCTTTTAAATCTCCGCCAATTCCTTAACATCGAAAACCTCGCGGGCATCGCTTATCTTACCTGTCACTGCCGCAGCAACGACCATCACAGGACTCATTAAAATAGTTCTACCAGTGGGGCTTCCCTGCCGACCCTTGAAATTACGATTACTGGAGCTCGCGCATAATTGCTGACCAATCAATTTATCTGGGTTCATCGCCAAACACATTGAACATCCGGCCTCACGCCACTCAAAGCCCGCTTCTTCAAAGATCTTGTCGAGACCCTTCTCTTTACAAAGCACATCCACTCGCTGAGATCCTGGAACGGCAAGCGCCTTAATACCAGAAGCCACCTTATGTCCCTTTAGATACTCGGCAGCTTCGATAAAGTCGCTCAAACGCCCATTCGTACAACTTCCGATAAAAGCTACATCAATGGGGATTCCCGCAATCGGTTCTCCCGCGGGAAGCTGCATATAATCCAGTGCCTCCTGCGTAATATCTTTTTCCTCTGCTGAAACCGATTCTGGAGTTGGAATATTATCCACAATCGTAATCGCCTGTCCGGGATTGATTCCCCAGGTCACAGTTGGAGCAATATCTTCTGCCTTGATGTTGACCACATCATCATAGCTGCAATCAGCATCACTGGCAAAACTCTTCCAACTCTCCACAGCCTTATCCCATGCTTCACCCTCAGCAGGGGAATAGCGCCGTCCTTTCAAATACGCAAATGTCGTTTCATCAGGATTCACATATCCGACACGAGCACCGCCCTCAATCGACATGTTACAAACCGTCATTCGCTCTTCCATCGTGAAACGATCAACGACATCACCACCGTATTCATATGCAAATCCGGTTCCACCATTAACTCCCCACAAACGAATGATATGCAAGATAACATCCTTTGCATAAACGCCCGGTTTCAGATGGCCATTCACATTGATCCGGCGAACCTTCATCGGACTCAATGCCATCGTCTGCGTGGCGAGAACATCTCGGATCTGCGTCGTTCCAATCCCAAAAGCAATCGCACCGAAAGCTCCGTGGGTTGAGGTATGCGAATCACCGCACGCGATCGTCGTTCCCGGTTGAGTAATCCCCTGTTCAGGGCCGACCACGTGAATGATTCCCTGATCACCCGAAGCGATATCAAAGTAAGTAACACCAAACTCCTTACAATTATTATCCAACTCCGTGATCATTGCATCGGCCAACGGATCCGCAAACGGTTGCACCCGCTGGTCTGTTGGCACTATATGGTCAACCGTAGCAAAGGTTCTATGTGGATAAGCCACTTTTAGACCCAGATCACGAATCATACCGAACGCTTGTGGACTGGTAACCTCATGAATGAGGTGTGTCCCAATCAACAATTGCGTTTCGCCATTGGAAAGCTTTCGCACAGTGTGTGCGTCCCATACTTTTTGAAATAAATTCTTACCCATACTCATAGCATTTGGTGGTGAATGGCCTAAGTTGAGGTAAATTCAAAAGGGCGCAACTCGAAACATCATCTTTCAAAGATACCACAGAAGCTGCACTCAGTCACAAAAAACAAAAAGAGTGGAGAAATTCTCCACTCTTTTCAGATAAAGATTTGTCACGCGGGATCCGTTTTTAACTGGATACCTCTTCACGAGCAGTTTCCGCCAAAGGAGTGCTCAAGTAGCGCTCACTAGGGCTGGCTGCGATACAAACGATTGTTTTTCCGGCCATGTCCGCACGTTCTGCCAATTTAAGAGACGCCGCAATCGCGGCACCTGAGGAAATCCCTACAGCCAATCCATCCGTCAATGAGACTCTTCTAGCAGTCTCAAAAGCATCGTCATTACTAACAGTGATCACTTCATCCACAATCGACTGATTCAAATTATCAGGGATAAAACCAGCTCCAATGCCTTGAGTCTTATGAGGCCCTGGTTTTCCACCTGAAAGAATCGGACTCGCTTCAGGCTCAACCGCAACGGATAATAACTCACGACGCGATTTGATAACCTCGGAGACACCCGTTATCGTTCCACCCGTTCCGACGCCTGCAACAAAGGCATCAATCTTACCCTCAGTTGCGTCCCAGATTTCTTCAGCTGTCGTTTTACGGTGAACCTCTGGGTTAGCAGGATTGTCAAACTGACTTGGAATAAAGGCTTTATCACCGATTTCAGCCGCAAGCTCCAGAGATTTGGCGATCGCTCCCTTCATCCCTTCTGCTCCTGGAGTAAGAACGATCTCAGCTCCGAGCATTCTCAAAAGAATTCGGCGTTCCATCGACATCGTTTCAGGCATCGTTAAAACACAGCGATACCCCTTTGCACCACAAACAAAGGCCAGAGCAATTCCAGTATTCCCGGATGTCGGCTCAACAACAACACTGCCAGCCCCCAGTTTTCCTTCGCGCTCAGCGGCCTCAATCATCGCTTTACCAATTCTGTCCTTCACACTGGCCAGAGGATTAAAAAATTCACACTTCACATAAATCGTTGCATCTAGTCCAGAAGCGATACGATTGAGCTTGATCAAAGGAGTATTTCCAATGGTAGAAATAATATCAGGGAATGCGGTGGCCATAGTTTTAATCAGTTAGGGTTTACGTAAAAAACAAGAGGTCTTAAAGTAAGGTTAATGGGGTTGAATAGTCAATATTAGTCAGGTCTTTTCCTTCGAAGCAACACCTAGTCGTTTCTAGATAGTCGTCTGATAAAGTTTTTCATAAGCTTGGGCTGCTTTTTTCCAGGAAAAATTTCGTTTCATGCCCGTCTTTATTATCTTATTCATGCGTCCCTTATCCGCGAATAATTTGAGCGATGCCTGTAAAGCTTTAAGGAAATCTCGAGTCCGGGGCGCAAACATCAAGCCCGTCCCCTTAGTTGGTTCGGCTTCTATATCGACGACCGTATCGACTAATCCCCCTACTTTCGAAACCAACGGTATCGTGCCATACAACTGACTATACATCTGATTGAGACCACAGGGTTCAAAAATCGATGGCATCAGGAAAAAATCAGATCCCGCCTCGATCAAGTGACTCGCTTTTTCATCCAACGCGATAGACAACGCAATCTTCTCTGGATGTAATTCCGCCAACTTGGTTAAGGCATCCTGGTATTTCGAATCACCCGAACCCAGAATGATCAAACGACACTCATTTTTGATGAAAAAGTTCCTGACTGACAATAGCAGATCAAGCCCCTTCTGCTCGGCCAAACGACAGACCATCCCATAAATTGGACCCTCATAGTCTGCAGAAAACCCATTCTTTGCCAACAGTTCTCGACGACATGTCACCTTCCCATTCAAAGAAGTTGTCGAATAATTAGCCGGCAAAAAAGAATCTGACTTGGGACTCCAGACTTCGGTATCCACACCATTAATCAAGCCCGACAGATCATCCAGCCGTGTCTGAATAACGCCTTCCAAACCACAACCAAAAGCAGAGGTCTGAATTTCCTTACTATAGTTTGGACTGACCGTCACCACATTGTCCGCAAACAAAATTCCTCCCTTAAGCATATTGATCTGCCCATAAAATTCGAGGCCATCAATCCCGATCAAATCATCGGGAAGATCATAATTGATCCAATTCGGCGCTTGATCGATGATTTCGACATTATTGGTACCGGTTTCCTCTTCGACTTCACGAATTACCGCCGTTTCAGGGTCCTCTCCAGGATCAATGCCGCCCTGCGGCAATTGCCAATAATCCTTGATGTCCTGGCCGGGCCTCGGCAAGCGGCAACCAACCCAGACCAGTCCGTCATTATTGAAGATGACCGCGCCAACGCCGCTACGGTAAGGCAGGTTGGCCAAGGATGGCTTCCCGATTTCAGCACTCATTCAATAAACTGCTTACCAACAATGGAAGATACCGGCACCAAAACCAATTTCTTCTCAGCCAAGGTTTTTGTCCATGCTTGGAGTTGGTGAATGCTCACCGGATAGGGCCGCGCCAAAGCAATCGCCGTGGCGTTTTTTGAAACGAATGTCTCGAGGCGGCGCAAGCGGCGCTGAATGCTGCTCGCCGCCGGCGGGTCATCAAGAACCACATTGTTCTTAACAACCGGCAAATCGATCTCTGCGGCGATGGTCGGCGCTGATGAGCGCGACGTGCTGGCGGCATCAACATACATCAAGCCTCGCTTCTTGATCTCCTCTAAAATCGGCTTCAACTGGCCGTCGGCGATGCTGAACTTTGACCCCATGGTCGATACTACGCCGACATACCCGCCGAAGCTACTGAGCACACTATGCAGCCGCTTCATATTATCGGCGACCTGCACAGTGGTGGTCAGGGCCATCGGACCGGGATCTTGTTTGGGGAATTTACTGCTTTCCATGGGCAGCGAGACGAATACCTCGTGCCCAGCTAAGCGCGCTCGCAAAAGCCAATCATCAAGATCTTTGGCATAAGGATCAAACACCAGGCTGACAGCCGGCGGCAACTTGCGAATGGCCGCCATGGTTGAGGCGCGGCTCAAACCCAAACCGATGATCATCAGACCTACGTGCTGGCCCTTTTCGTTGCCGGTTAAGGGGCGGGCATAAGCTTGCCAGGATTTGCGCCCCCTTTTATCAATCTTGGGCAATGGCCTGGGCAGCCCCTTAACCTTTTCCAAAAGCGCCTTAATCGGCGCTGCGCTCAATGCTCCGCTCTTTGGCAGGTCCTTAACC
>JAESUN010000158.1 GCA_016763045.1 Opitutaceae bacterium
AGAATCCTGTGGCTTCTTGAATTCGGTAGAACCAATACTTCCAGAAGAGCGTAACTCCTGTCTCACTTAAGGAGGTGTAGTCAGTGGTAAAAATGTAATCACCTTCATTTGTCCAAATCTGATCATAGTAGTTCGTGAACTGAGCGACTAATTCGGGCGTCTCTTCAATGAGTAGATTGGCTTCGGCGTTGAGCCCTCCCACGTTTCTTCGGGTCCAGTTCCCGGATCCAAGGCAGAGGATATTTTTATTGGTGACTGGGTTTGATATACAAAGTGCTTTTCCGTGAAATTGTTCTCCATGCGTAACGGCCCATCGAATTGAGAGGTCATACTTCCGGGAAAGTTTCATTAATTCGGCAGCAACTGGCCGATTTGGAATACCTGGTTTAGAGCGTCCAAAAGAATCGGTATTGGCATCCAGGACAAGCCTTACGGCTGCTCCATTGAGAGCTGCTTGTTTGATCGCTTTAATGATTTTTCGATCACTCAGGTAGAAGAGTGCGATATTTACTTGGTCGCCTTTACCTGCTTGAGAAAGTTGTGTCACGAGTTCTTGACGGATAGCTCCGTCGGTTAACCAGGTGATCTTTGTGGATGAGGTTGTCCCTTCAGGTGTGGGCCGTTCTTCTGATTTTATTGCGATGATTTTTTCAACGGTCTGGACGAAGGTTCCGGAACTCTTTTGAAAGACATTTTCTAAATTGCTGGCTGACCATGAGGAGAGAGCGAGTTCTGTTTGAAGTGCTTCGAGAGCGATAGAACCTCGTGTGCGAATTGCCATGTTATGGTGGAAGGCACTGCCATCGGCGGGGTTAAAGCTTCCGACAATCATCTCAATTCCGTTTTGGGTGGATTGTGTGATGAGGACTTTTCGATGGTTTGCCTTGAAATAGAGCAGTCGTCTAAATTCTTGTAATGATATCTTGGACTCGTTTGGCGCAAAAGGATTTTGGAGTGAGGGCTTTAGGAGTAGTCCTGTCTTTGAAAGCACCCCATGGATCAGCTTTCCGTATGTTTTTGCGTAGGCGGCATAGATGAAATTTGAGTCTGGGAATCTCTCTAGGTCAGTGAAGACAACAGGGATCCCTGCATAGGACAATTCGTGAAAAAAAGTGGGTTCGTGGTTACCGTAGATCCTGTTGATAGGGTCTGTGACAACGAGGATGGGTAGATCGGGGAGACTCTGTTTTTTTTCGATGAGGGCAGTGGCCAGCTCCTGAGAGAGGTTCCTATAGTTTTCGGTAGAAAGCCCTTTCCATGGATTCCATAAAAATAAATCGAGGTAGATGAATTGATCGGCTCGGTCGATGGATGCCAGGATTTCATCAAAGATGTATTGGGAGATGACTTTCTCCTCGGTTTCTTGATTGAAAGTAGTGGAGTCGATAAGGAGTTTTAACTTATCTGAAGAGATGGGGTGAGCCTTACTTCTTGTATTAAACCCGGGAGGAGAGGGTGGTTGATGGTGAAGAAGGAAAGGAGCGAGGAGTAGCGTTAGGAGGATTAAAAGGGCTCTGTGTTTTTTTCGGAAATGACGGCGAAAGATGTTTGTCTCTTTTGTTGTCATAGGGTTGCTCGATAGGTGATGAGAGAATGCTCTTCGCCAGCGGGGTCGGATGAAAAATCTCCGAAAGTTTCAATGTTTTTAAAGCCTGCTTTTTCCAGTAAAAGGAGGAATTCATTTTGAAAATACCAACGAATGATCATTCGCCGAAGTTCGGTTTCAAGGAGCTTCCCTTCAGAGGAAATGACTTCGTAACGATTCCAGACGGTTAATAGCTGTTCTTGCCGGGCCGTGGCGAGCGCTTCGTGACAAAGTATTTGGGTATTATCTTTGGGTCGGAGGGTTTCTTTACGGAGCCGCCATATATTTTCACCTTCTGCGTTCTGGAGAAAATCCCAAGGAACGAAGGTACTGATGATCAACTGGCCATCTTTGTTGAGATGGTTGCGAAAGTGTTGGAGTGCCTGATCTGCTTGATCGCGGAGGGTGAGAAGTTGAAATGAAAAGCCAGGGAGAAAGATAGAATCGTATTTTTCGGGCAATGACATCTCTTCCATCTTTTGGTGATGGAGAAGAGGATTCAGTCCTTTGGCCAGAGCGGTTTTTTTGCAGAGATTGAGCATTGTTTCGGAGGCATCAAGGCCTTGAATATCCCAATTTCGTTGAAGGAGAGGAATGAGGATTCTACCAGTGCCGCAGGCGACTTCGAGAATCTTGCCGTTCTTTTCGGAAAGCAGCCAACTGTAAAAGGCTTCGTCATCGTATTCATCTTGCCAGATGAGATCATAGAGACTGGCTTCGAGTCCCTCGTAGTTTGTTTCTTGCATGGGATTGATCTTTCGGGGGGCGGTTTATTTCGAAACCTCAAAAAACTACCAGACTCCGAGTTCTTCTAGTTGTTTTGTCGCAGTGCCGGACCAATCACGATTGGCTGCTGGGCTTGCTGGACTAGGGTGGAGAATCCGGCCTATACGTAGATTAAAATCTGCCAAGGCATCTTTTAGGCGGTTTTCGGCGAAAGCACCGATACCGATGACCCATTCTGGTTGGAAGACTGTGACAACAGATCTGAGATGTTCATCACAGAGTTTGTTTAGGGGTATCGATTCATTACTGGGCAGTTTATCTGGTGTCCGGTTGCGGCCAGTTTCTTCCATGAAGACGAGAGGGCAGTAATTAAGAACAAAATGTTGGGCGAAAAAGGAATCTGCTGTTCCGAATTTATCGGCAAAGAGACCCCAAAGGCGGCGGCCGCTGACTTCTGAACGTTGGCACTCAAATCCTTCAATTGGACGCTTTGGATGTTCTTTTTTGGGTTTGGCGACAGGGGAGGAAATTTTAAGCCAGTTTTTTGCAGCGGCGACTTCTCCAAAAGGGATTCCAATTTGAGCCATCCCCCACGGGCCTGGATTCATCCCCATAAAAAGGACGCGAGCGGTGGGTTTCGCATAACGTTCGATATAGGCTTTGTGGGAGTCCCATGCGTATTCGAGTGGATTGTAGACGTGTGTCACGGGGTCTGAAAAATGGAGCTTTCCAGTTCCGGTTTTGAGCGTCTGGGCCGCTTTGGTAAGTGGTTTGATCAGTTCTCCAATAGATGACATTAAAATGGGCACAGAAGATTGAATAAAGAAAGAGGTAGTGGCCAAGGTAACCTTCGAATTCAATTGGTAGCAACACTAGGTTTTGCGCTTTCCGTCATAGATGAGATGAAGAGGCTGTCGGATCGGTTAGGGGAAAAATAAAGCTGCTTTTTTCATATTTTGAAATTTGATAGGAGGGAATGATTAATCTTGGAGACCGAAGACATCGATTATGGCGCATGATGGTGAGTATCTGCTTCTTGCTGCTTGCGAGTGCTGGAAGTTGTTGGTCTGCTCAAGAACAGAGAGTCATTACTGTTTTTGCGGCGGCCAGTTTGATGGATGCTCTGGAAGAAGTTGCTGAGATGTTCACCGAAGAAACTGGAGTAAAGGTGCGTTTTAATTTCGCGGGGTCACACGTCTTGACCCGACATATTGCGGCAGGTGCTCCTGCTGATATTTTTTTTCCGGCAGATGAAGAAAAAATGGATCGACTTCAATCACTTGGATTGATCGCCGGCGAAACCCGAAGATCGATTTTATCGAATCGGTTGATCATCGTGGCCCCAGAAGATTCTGATTTGCAGCTGAAGGAGATAGCCGGTTTAGCGATGCCTGAAATACGCCGAATTGCTTTGGCGAATCCTCAAACAGTTCCTGCAGGCATATATACCAGACGTTATTTAAATTCGATAGGATTGTGGGAAAGCATTCATCCGAAGGTGATTCCCACGGCTAATGTTAGAGCCGCGCTGGGAGCGGTGAAAGCGGGGAATGTAGACGTAAGTATTGTCTATCGAAGTGATGTCTTCTCTACTGCTGAAGTGAAGGTTTTATGGGAAATCCCCGAGGGAGAACAATGGCGTATCTCATATCCGATAGCTATTTTGAAAACGGCGAAAGAGAAGGAGGCCGCGGGCATTTTTTTGGACTTTATGGGTAAAGAACATGTACGAATGATTTTCCTTCGTCTTGGATTCGAATTGCCTGTAGATTCAATCGTTCCTTAATTTAGTTATCTAAATGGAAAGTGATACTTGGCAGATAATTCAACTGAGCGTGATTGTTGCAGGTCTGAGTACCGTGGTGATTTTGCCCTTTGCTGTTTCTCTGGCTTGGTGGCTTGCTCGTTATGATTGGCCAGGAAAGTCTTTGGTCGAAACATTGGTTTCTCTACCTTTGGTCATTCCTCCTGTCGCAACGGGATTAATCTTATTGGGATTGATGGGGCGTAGAGGAGTGTTCGGAGGGTATTTATACGATACGTTTGGGTTGGAAATTGTCTTCACCTGGAAGGCTGCTGTTTTGGCGGCGATGGTCATGTCATTCCCGTTGCTGGTTCGATCGACACGTTCCGCCTTCGAGGAGGTTGATTTGCGTCTTGAGCAGATTGCGAGGACTTTGGGTGCTGGGCGTTGGAGAGTCTTTTGTACGATTACAATACCGCTGGCTATCCGAGGGATTATTGGAGGATCTGTTTTGGCCTTTGCTCGTGCGTTGGGGGAGTTTGGCGCAACGATTTTGATTGCTGGAAATATTCCAGGAGAAACGGCCACTTTATCTTTATCGATTTATAGTCTCGTTGAATTGGGAAAGGATGCGGAGGCCTTCCGACTCATGATGGCTTCGATCACGATCGCTTTTGGCGCAGTCTGGGTGAGTGAGTGGGTTTTACGTTCCAAGATAGTTTCACCACGGCAAAAAATATGAAACTGAAGCTACAGAAGATTCGGTTACCTTTAGCAGACTTCTGCTTAAGTATAGATACCGTTCTCACGGGAAAAATTGTCGCTATCTATGGGCCTTCTGGAGCAGGAAAGACATCCTTATTGGATGTTATCACAGGCCTTAGGAAAGTGTCGTCCGCCTATATTCAACTAGGGGAATGCATTCTAGAGGATACGGAAAATAGGATTGTTGTCCCCGTACAAAAAAGGCGTGTTGGCTATGTCCCCCAAGAAGGAGGCTTGTTTCCTCATCTCTCAGTTGAGAAGAATCTCCTCTATGGTTATAGGGAAGATGGGGAGCGACCAGAGGCTTTTTCTTTTTCTCATGTGGTCGAAGTGATGAAGCTATCTCGATTACTCGAACGAAATATTCGTTCGCTTTCGGGAGGGGAGAGGCAGCGTGTGGCGCTGGGTAGAGCTTTATTGTCTTTGCCGGAGCTTCTTCTCCTAGATGAGCCGATGGGGAGCCTCGATGAGGAACTTAAAGGGCGTATCATTCCTTACTTACGTGGCATTCGGGACGAATTTGGAGTTCCGATGCTTTATGTGACGCATTCTGCGTCAGAGGTGATGGCTTTGTGTGATGAGGCTTTGGTGATGGTTGCTGGCGAGATCAAATCTCAGGGAAAACCAGAGGATCTTTTTGTCGAATCGGAGGCAAAAACATACTGTCTTCGCCCCCTTTGATAAAAGGGGCTGTTTAAGCAAGATTTGGACTGGCCAGAGTGTTTTATTTTCTCCAAGGTCGCCCCTGATCTTTAAATATCCCGTACCCCTCATCAGGGGAGTATTGGTTAAAACCCCAAAAAATCAAAAACACATGAACTTATTTCAATGGCTACCTTTAGCTGTTCTAAGTGATATTCCTGCCGTTTACTACCTAGCTCCAATAGGAGGCATTCTGGCGTTGCTCATGGCCCGAGGATTCGGTGCTTCTGTAATGAAACGTTCTGAAGGTGATGAGGAGATGATCCGAATCGCTCAAGCGGTTCGAGATGGTGCAATCGTCTATCTGAAACGACAGTACAGAGTGGTTACGATGGTCTTTATTGGCTTAGTGGCTTTCTTGGGCTTGCTTGTTTGGCTTGGCTTACAACCTGGGCTGACGATGGTGGGTGTGCCTCTTGCCGGATTCCTGTCTGGTTTGTGTGGTTGGCTAGGGATGAAGATGGCGACAAACGCCTCTGCGCGAACGACTCATGCTGTTAAGAGTTCTTTGAATGAGGGGTTGACGGTAGCTTTTCGTTCTGGAGCGGTAATGGGGCTTAATGTTGTTGGATTTGCTTTATTAGATGTTTCTTTATGGTTCTTTGTTTTAAATGTTTTTGGTGAGACGTTTGGTCTTACGGGAGGTATTACAGAACTGACGACGATCATGCTCAGTTTTGGAATGGGTGCTTCGACTCAAGCGTTGTTTGCTCGAGTTGGTGGTGGTATCTACACCAAGGCTGCCGATGTTGGAGCTGATTTGGTGGGTAAGATCGAAGCTGGAATTCCAGAAGATGATGCCCGCAATCCTGCAACGATTGCAGACAATGTTGGAGACAATGTGGGTGATGTTGCCGGGATGGGAGCCGATTTATACGAATCCTATTACGGTTCGATTCTCGCTACGATGGCTCTTGGAGCTGCCGCTGCTGTATCTGTAATGGGTGTGGGTGATAGCGCGATCGCATTTGGTCTGAAGCTAGCGGTTGCACCTTTAGCTTTGGCTGGGCTCGGTATTTTTTGCTCTGTGCTTGGGATATTCACTGTGAAAACCAAAGATGGCGCCAATTTTGCTTCTTTGCTGAAGAGCTTGCATGGAGGTGTCTATACGGCATCGGCCTTGATTACTCTTGGATCGGTCGCACTACTTTACTTTTTGTTCCATGGAGATGGAAATCTTGTTTCAGCTGGAACGACATGGTGGCGTTTAGCTGGATCAGTTGTCTTTGGTTTGGGCTCGGGGCTAGTCATCGCTTATGCGACTGAATATTATACCTCGTATGAGCATAAACCGACTAAAAATATTGCGATGCAGGCTCGGACCGGACCAGCGACTGTCATTATTACAGGTATTGCTGAGGGGATGAAGTCTACTTGGGCTGCTCTCTTGACGGTTATTGTGGCTATTTCGGGAGCTTTTGCTTTTGCCGGCGGTGCCGAAAGTTTTCTGATGGGACTTTATGGAGTGGGTATTGCAGCCGTTGGAATGCTTTCGACTCTGGGAATCACGTTGGCAACAGATGCTTACGGGCCAATCGCAGATAATGCAGGTGGTAATGCTGAAATGACAGGCCAGCCACCTGAGGTTCGGGAAAGGACAGATCTTCTCGATTCATTGGGTAATACAACAGCTGCAACAGGAAAAGGCTTTGCCATTGGATCAGCGGCACTGACCGCTATGGCCCTTTTAGCTGCATATGTTCAAGTTGTACAGACTCAGCTCACTCGGCAAGCATCTGATTTTGCCCAAGAGGTTGCGATCGAGGTTTCAGAACCTTCGGCTGTCTATAGTGGAAATGGTGTTTTTGCAGTTGTTTTTCCTGGTTCAGATGAAGACGAGACGGCCTATACAGATGGTGCTCTCTATGTTGATAGGCACCAGATGAGTCGTTCCGCATTTAAACAGATAAAGTCTGGAGATGTCTTTTCTGTCACCGGAGGTGCTGATCCAGCTTCGGCAAGTGCTTATATCGTTCAACTTCCAGAAAGCTTGGAAACGTTTTCCCTCATTCCTGCATCGCGGGCTTCGATTGAGGAAATCCTCGATTTTTATAATGTGACTCTGACGAACCCCAAGGTTCTTGGTGGGTTGTTTTCAGGTGTGCTTCTGGCATTTCTCTTTTGTGCTTTAACTATGAGCGCAGTCGGCCGTGCCGCTTATGAGATGATGAATGAATGTCGCCGTCAGTTTGGTAAGATGAAAGAAGCTTTCCGGAAAGAAGGTATGAGTGAAGAGGATATTGCTAATCCTCAGAATTGGCCGAAGCAGATAACCTTCGAAGGCGTTAATTACCCTGACTATGCGACCTGTGTTTCTATTTCAACCCGTGGAGCGCAGAAAGAAATGGTTTTTCCCGCGTTGTTGGCTATTTTGTTCCCAATTGCACTCGGATTATTCTTTGGTGTTGCGGGTGTCATGGGGATGCTTGCAGGTGGTCTCGTTTCCGGTTTTGCGGTTGCTATCTCCATGGCAAATGCAGGTGGTGCTTGGGATAATGCAAAGAAGCTTCTGGAGTCTTATGGCAGCATTACTGCGGATGATTTTCATACGAATCTAGTAACACAGAAAACGATTCCTGAAGAAATTCGCCAGTCCATCGCGGACTTGGCTTCGGAGCTTGTTAGCTCAGGTAAGGGAAGCACAATTATCTATGGAAAGGGTTCGGATGATCACAAGGCAACGGTTGTTGGCGATACTGTAGGTGATCCGTTTAAGGATACATCAGGCCCATCGCTCAATATTCTGATTAAGCTAATTTCGATCGTTTCGGTCGTTTTTGCCGGATTGATTGTCAGATATGGCTCTTCATTCGGAAGTTGGATCGGTCTGAATTGATTCTTTAAAAGAAGACTTCC
>JAESUN010000159.1 GCA_016763045.1 Opitutaceae bacterium
AATCCCCAAGGCATTCCCTCTCTCCACTCAGCAAGAACGACTGCTAAATCTACATCCACCAGCTTTAAGACACCCACTATCATAGCAATCGCAATGAAGGGTCTCACCTTTTGTACCTTCACCGTAGTCTCTATCGCTGGTTTTTTAGCCCCTAATGCGACTGCAGGACAATTAACCCTAAGCTGGACAGATAACTCCGATAATGAAAGCGGGTTCAGAATTGAAAGGTCAACAGAAGGGGTCTCTTTTACCGAGATTGGAACCGTCGGTGCCAACACCACTCTTTTTGTCGATACCTTTGTTACATCCTTCACCGCATACAGCTATCGTGTCCGGGCTTACAACTCATCTGGAAACTCAAACTACTCTAATGTCAGAAATTCTTCGTTAGATCTCCTTCAACAACCCGGAAGCAATGATAGACTTATCGGAACCTCTATTCGAGCTCAGGTTAAGAAAGACAGTGGCACGATGATCGCAGGGTTCGTTATTAAAGGAACGGGAAACAAGCAGGTACTTCTTCGAGCAGTAGGTCCATCCCTTGCTGATTACGGTGTCTCGGGAGTCATCAACGACCCACGCATTACTCTTTATCAGGGTAATACTATTATTGCCAGCAATGACAATTGGAGCACCTCCAGTAATACAGCTCTCATCTCTACCTCGGTAGAGCAAATCGGAATATCCCAATTACCCCAAGGAAGTAAGGACGCAGCACTCCTTCTCAATCTTTCTCCAGGTGCGTATACGGCCCATATCACTGGAGTCGACGGGGCCACAGGAGCTGCATTGGTCGAAGTTTACGATGCGGATGAAGCCTTTGATATTACCTCAACAAGCAATTTAACCGCTATTTCCATGAGAGGTGAGATCGGAACTGGAAGCGATGTTGTCATTGCTGGTTTCGTGGTTGCGGGTAGCGAACCAAAACGGCTCTTGATTCGAGTCGTTGGACCTGAACTCTCACACTTCGGTGTCCCAGGAGCCCTGAATGATCCTCTCCTCAAATTGTATAAGACCGTAAATGGTGAAACATTTGAAATTAGCTCAAATAATGACTGGGGAACAAACGCCTCTCAAATCACCACAGTATCTAACCAAGTAGGAGTTTCTGCTCTGGATGAAGGTTCAAAAAGCGCAGCTTTGGTCATTTGGCTAGAACCCGGCGTCTACACAGTACATTCTACTAGTTCAAGCGGATCAGGTGTCGCTTTAGTTGAAGTCTATGAAGCTCCTTAAGTCATAAAAAAAATCCCCAGACATATGCCTGGGGACTTTTTAAGTCATAATTTCTTTCAGTTAGCCAAATTATGCTAACCGACGTCTGAATCCCATCAGTCCAAGAAGAGCAACACCTAAGAGAATCAAGGTAGAGCCAGAGTCTGGCACTCCATTGCGCGATCCAAAAAAGGAGTACCAAGACAGTCCCTTTGCTCCATCTGGACTAGTAAACGTATAAGAGCCCTCTGAATCGCCAATATAAAATATCTGATACTGACCACCACCTGGTCCGCCCCAGTGCAAAGCGACATAGGTGAAATCTCCCACAGGGAGGAGAATACTAGAAACATCCCCAAAAGTGGGATATGAACTATAAGCAGGAGGGGGAGTAGCATCAGCTTCACCTTCTGAATTGACTCTGAAAACCTGGGTTCCAGGAGCTGGGAGATCAGGGTCGTGCGCAGTATTATAATTAGTTACGGTTGTCCCTATCCAAGAATTGATCGTACTCTCACCACTATTTCCAGGTTGCGAGTCCTCATGATGGGTTATTTCGAGTGGGAGAGCACTTGCCGTAAGCGCAAATCCCAAGCTCAATCCAATAAGAGCAAAAGTTCTTAAAATTGTTTTTTTCATTTTCTAGTTCTAGGTTTAAAATATTTTTAACTTAAAACTGGGGAGACCTTCTTAAAGCATAAGGAATGCCATATAATAAGATTCTCTATTCATAAAATCATAACTACCTTATTTAGAAGAGTTTGAGAAATATATTTTTTAATAAAACAATAAGTCTTCGCAGACTCTTCCACTCAAAAGTGTAAAGAAAATCGATACTTTATCGATGTTTTCTCGAAATGAAACGTAACTGTTTAATTATAAACAACTTAAAAAGTAATGGGTTCTGTAATATTTTCTTACACTTTCCACAACCTGACATATTCTTTTTTGGATTCGTTCTCATGTAGATCAGCAACGAAAAGTGAGTCGTCCCATTTTTCAAGGACAAGCACTAATCACATCCACCGCGGATTTGAAGGTTGAACCCCATCGGGTTTTGAGAATAAAAATCTTCATCTTAGAAGCGAGGATTGAACACTCACTTCAAAATTTGTTTTTATTACTTATCTTATGTGGGGCTTTGGCAAAAAACCTAAATATCGTATATTCCTCGATACACCAACCGAACAAATCTTTGAAGAGATCATAAAAATCGAAGGCTGGTATGCCGGAGAGTCTCCGCTCCAGAAGCTCTTTATCGACGCAACTGAAATAGAGTCTTTTGAACTGATGAAGCGTTCCGATGTTGAGAACGAATTTTCTCACCTGGAACATGTCACAGGATTCAGACTGATCCTTGATAGCCGAAAAATGTCCGGAAAAACGGATTTGTCGGTTCGGGCGATTTCAATAACCGGCGAGACAACCGATCTCACAAAAACACTAACGCCATCTAATAGCTGGAAGCTCAAACAGGAAAAGATGATACGTATCAAATCATTGTTACGGTTGGATCTGCCCCATGAGCAGCATCCACTTCGCTATGATTTTCTCAGCGATGAACAACGAGAAAAAGGAGGTCTTGTTTCCGCTACCGCAATTTCCTCTCATTCCTACACCAAAGAAATGCTCACCGCAATAAAAGGAGTCTCGAGTAGTTGTTGGATTCTTGACTGTGGAGCAGGTCACCGAGAAACCATTCATCCAAATGTTGTTCATTTCGAAATAGAACCCTATGTCTCAACAGATGTTAGAGGTATCTGCGAAGAGCTTCCGTTTAAAGACAATAGCTTCGATCTTATTTTTTCTTTAGTCGTCCTAGAACACGTTAAAGACCCTTTTACCGCTGTTCGGGAGATGGAACGGGTTCTAAAGCCCGGAGGAAGTATCTGGGTAG